>JAIVHA010000223.1 GCA_020201295.1 Lysobacteraceae bacterium
GATGTCTACCAGACAGCCCATCCGCGGACGGGAGGGCGCGTTGACCGCCCCGTGCCGTCGACTATACTGGGCGGACAACCGCGGTACCGAATACCAATAATAACCAGGGAGGAGAACTATGCGCCATCCAGCCATGCTGGCCGCCGGCCTGTTCGCGGTCGCGACCACCAACGCCCACGCAACCACACTCTCGCAGAGCGATCTGCCCACCGCCTTGAGCAGTTGCGCAAGCACCACTTGCACCGTCACCCTCGACAGTTCTTACGACACAGATTTCATGAGCGTGTTCATGGTGGCAAGGATGCGTCTGGACGACTCCGCCCACGACATCAACTGGCTGGTACGCTATACCTTGACCGCACCCTCGGCACGTACCTATGTCGCCGATCCGGACTTCGGCACGAGCAGCACCACGCCTTACAGCGGCTACCTGTGGCTCGAGGCGTCCCAGACACTCGACCTGAGCGGCCAGAACCTATTCACCCTCTACACGGACAAGGTCGTACCAGACCCCGACGTGTACGACTATGGGGACGACCCGTCGACCTGGGTGTTCGGCATGGATAGCCCGGCGGCAATCGCCGGCACTGCCGCCTACTACCACTCCGGCGATGACGGGTACTACGATCCCGTGGAATACGGCAATCTCGCCGTGATCGATGGCCCGCTGATCTGCATCGAATGTGGCCTCGATGTCCAGTTGAACCTGATCGGGTTGGACTACGCCGCGACCGGCACGAGCACCGTGAACCCGGCGGACGGGCGCGGCCTGCTGCTGTCGCACCACAGTTTCTACGACTCCTACAGCGACACCACACAGGCCTTTTATGTCCAGGCCGTGCCCTTACCCGCCGCCGCGTGGTTGTTCGGCTGGGGGCTGGCCGCCATCGGGCTCGTACGAAAAAGGGGACAGACCCCATTTTCTGGTCCATGTGACCTTAGAGGCGGCTTTTCAACCGCAAAAACGGCACACTAAGGCACAAACCAGCCATTTTTTTCATAAAATTTTCATGTTTTTCATAATGATGAGCCGGTCCGACCCCATTCCGCGGATTCCGCGCGGGAAACCTGGCGCGGGGCCTGGCCTATTGGTTAATTGGCAAGATAGACTGATCGATCTGCTTGTTCCCACTGGCATCGGTCGCCGTTGCGGACACCTCGATGGCCGTGGTGGGAAGATTGACAGCCTGTTTCTTGCCCTGGATCTTGATCACCTCGCCACCAACGATGGCATGCACCGGCTTGGCGACCCCCAGCACAGCGACAGCAGGATCACACACGTCACTCGCATCCAGATGCACCTCTATGAAACTCACCCCGGTACCGTCGACGGAAGTCACCGCCTGACCCGTACGGGTATCACGGAAGGAAATGGCCAGATCGGGGCGAACCGTATCGCGCACATTCACCGTGGTAGTCGCCGTGTCGTAGTGGCCTCCGGTGGTAGTGGCCGTCACCTGCACAGCATGGCTGCCCAGGGCAAGGAAAGGCTGGATGGAAGGTCCGCTACCCACCGCCTCGCCATTGATCACCCAGTCGATGGAGCTCAATTCGGCCCCACCCTTCAGGCTCGCGGAAGCCGACAGGGAAACCTCCTTGCCACCGATGGCGTTGCATTCCTGCACCGTGCCACCCGGGACATGCAGGCTTACTTCCACGCCCGGCGCTGACTCACCGACATCGAATTCGTACACCAGGCTGAACCCTGGGAAGGGTCCGGTGATCATGGCATGGCCCGGCACGCCATCCCCGTCACTATCCACCGCGCGGAAGCTCATGCCACCGGCATACTCGATCACATCCCAGACCTGGTAGGTTGTGAGATTACTTACCGCCCAGCTGGTCTGGATCTGGCCACCCAGCTGTCCCGCACCCACCGTTATAGAACCCGCTTCCGGGTGGTTATGCACGCCAGGATTCAACAACTCAACCTGGCTATTCATATAGGAACCAAGGAACAACCAGGGATCGATCTCGATACGTGCCTGCTCCGTGTCATACTCACCCGTGACCGGGGTCGGAAGCCCGATGCTACTACCGACCGGATCGTACAGCACGGCCGTGCCGGTCAGCGCCAGGATCTCAGCCTGGCAAGGCAAACCTGCACTCGCCAACAGCAATAATCCTGCAATGATTGTCTTTTTCATGGTCTCCTCCAGTTTTTTTATTTCCTTGACCAGGCAACCTCTCTACCGCGCACTAGTAGAACAGCACATCTCCCAACACCTTGCCCTGGATCAACAATAGATCACCAGTATTCAGTGCGCCATCCGGCCGCGGCCTGCCATCCACCAGTGGCGCCACGTCGCCATGTAGCATCTGTTCCGAAGTGGGCGTCAGCTGACCCAGCACAATTCGCCTCGCCAGCAGGACATCAGCAAGATCCACCACCCCGTCCGGGATGCCGTCGCCGTCCGTATCGGGATCGAGCGGATCGGTGCCGACGACAAAGATCTCGTCATGGTCACTCAGGCCATCGTCGTCGGTGTCGGCGCATCGGGGGTCGCCCAATCGGGTTGCTTGGTAACGACATGCTGGATCTGGCCGATATTCGAGCTGTCTAAGCCCCCGCCGACCTGGAAATCATTGGCACCGACACCATCGGGGCCGGTATAACCCCAGTCGTCGAATTTGATGGTCCCGACCGGGCCCAGGTAGGTGTCCGCGCCGATGGTCGTGGTCCATTCCGCCGCGAAGGCCGGTCCCGACAGGATGGCACCGACCAGCATGGCGGTCATTGAAATTCACTGTTTCATCGACTCCTACCCAGGACCCCGCCCACGGTCATTATTGTGGTGCCCACTGTCGTGCGGGATCAAAAAAAAACGGGCAGCCGCGCGGCTGCCCGTTTTATCAACGCCTGCAGCGCCGTTGCAGCACTGCATGCATCGCCGTACTGCCTCAGGCCGCCTTGCGACGACGGGCCACACCGACCAGGCCGACCAGACCGGAGCCGAGCAGCCACACGGCGGCCGGGACCGGGACCGGGGAGACCGCGAGGCTGGGGGCCGGGTTGACGATGAAGTCCGCGGAGAACATGGGGAACGGACCGTCGATCATCGCCATGCCCGGGATCCCATCGCCGTCGATGTCCAGGCTGCTGGCGTTGGCGGCGCCCTGGTTCCAGAGCAGGAACACGTCGATGCCAGTGGTAGCGCCCCAGGCGAAGTTGACGTTGGCGCCGACCTGGCCGGCACCGACGACGAAGTTGACGTTGGGGTCATTGGTTGGAAGAGGACCTGCGCCGTCGGGATCAACCGCGTCGCTGCCATCGCCGTTCACGTTGATGGTATACGCGCCCGGCGCATACAGGGTGCCGCCGCTCACCGTCCAGTTTACACCGAAGAACGGGGTGGTGGAGGCGAAGCCGATGGTCATGGCATCGGTGTCGTACCAGCCGGTCACCGTGGTGTCCGGTGCCAGGGGGGTGCCTGCCGGATCATACATCTGCAGGATGACATTGTCGAAAGCGACCGGGGCGGCATTGGCAACGCCGGCAGCGGCGAACAGGGCAAGGGCGAGTGCGGTCTTTTTCATTTGCAAACTCTTCATTTGTAACTCCTCCAAAGGGGGCAAGCAGTAATTCTTTTAACGTTCGGTATTCACGTCTTCTTGGTTCCGTGAATGCCAGAACTAAAGCAAACGCTGTGCCAGATATTTTTTCTCTCTTCAAAACAGCAAGATAAACACCATGGACACCTTCCACCCGGGCCTGGCCCCACCGGTTTGTAAGGCATTCCGACACAACCCGGCCCGCCGGCGGCCCCTGGGTCAGGGGCTTTTATCATAGGAAAAACAAACAGTAAAAGCCGGAAAGGGCAGCCGTCGGCAGACGCCAAACCCTGTAAGGGATTCCGACGGTTTATGGCCTGCCGGCAACCCGATCCGCCTGGCCGGCCTCCAGCCAGGCGGCCTCCAGGGCCGCCGAGGCCGGCCGCCTCCAGCAGGCTGGCGCCCACCCGCCCGGCATGGCGGCGGCCGGCCAGCGTCACCACCGGCACCCCCATCCACAAGGCCTCGCAGGTCGTGGTGGTGCCGTTGTAGGGGAAGGTGTCGAGGGCGATGTCCAGCCGCGCATAGAGGGCCAGGTGCTCGGCCCGCGTCGGCGTGTGGCCGAGCAGCTCCAGGCGCTCGGCCCCGATACCCAGCGCCTGCAGGGCGGCCGCCGTGTGTTCGCGCAGCGCGGCATCGGTCAGGGCCGGGCATTTCAGCAGCAGGCGCGAACCGGGCACCCGCTGCAGCACCTGCGCCCAGAGTTCCAGCACGGCGGGATTGAGCTTGCTGAAGTTGTTGAAGGAGCCGAAGGTGACCTGGCCCGTGGCCAGGGCCGGCAACGGGCTCGCATCCGGGCTGTTCGGGTCCGGCTGGTAGCAGAGGAAACCACCGTCGAGGCGTAACAGCTCCTCGCTGTGCCAGGCCTCCTCGCCCGGGGGATCGGCGATGGCGTCGGTGATGCGGTAGTCGATGGTGGCCAGGCCGGTGGTGTTCGGGTAGCCGAGGTAGGTCAGCTGCACGGGCGCCGGGCGGGCGGCGAACACGCCCAGGCGATGGTTGCTGGTATGGCCGACGAGATCGACGAGGATGTCGATGCCATCGTCGCGGACGAGACGGGCGGTGTCGGCATCGGACAGCCGGTCGATGTCGCGCCACCGGTCGGCGTATCCCTTGAGGCGCAGCGTGGTGGCATCCGGCCGCGGCAGGCAGGAATAGCAGCAGACCTCGAAACGATCATGGTCATGGTTGGCGAGCAGCGGCTCGATGAACGAGGCCACGGAATGCTCGCGGAAATCCGGCGACAGGTAGCCGATACGGAGTCGCCGCTGCGGATCGGCGGGCGCCAGGGGCGGCAACGTTGCGATCATCCTGGTGGCCACGCGGCCCCATTCGAGATGCTCCTCGAGCACCTTTTCCGCTTCGAGCTCCGGCATATAATTAAGCAACATCAGCCGGTTGGACCGGGCCCG
The DNA here is from genome assembly GCA_020201295.1 of Lysobacteraceae bacterium. Taxonomy (GTDB): domain Bacteria; phylum Pseudomonadota; class Gammaproteobacteria; order DSM-19610; family DSM-19610; genus JAIVHA01. Next base: position 4,965 of record JAIVHA010000223.1, read on the forward strand.
CAGGTCAGCGGGCGCCACCTCCAGACACTGGCGGAGGCAACGCCCGGCCGCGGCGAAATCCCCTTGCCCCAGATACGCGCTGCCCAGGCTGTTGAGCGCGACGGCCAGGCGCGGGTTGATGCGCAGCGCCTGCTCGTAGGCGGCGATGGCCTCCCGGTTCCGCCCCATGGCCTGGTAGACGCTGCCGAGGTTGTTGAACATCTCCGCCTTGCCCGGCCAGCGGGCAATGATCCGGTTCAGCACCTGGACCGCGCCGTCCCAGTCGTAGAGGGCCATATGGGCATGGGCGAGGGCATCCAGGGCCTCGCTGTAGTCCGGGCGCAACTCGGTGGCACGCTGGAAGGCGGCAAGCGCCTCCTCGAAGCGTTTCCGGGTGCGCAGGGCGATGCCCAGGTTGAGGTGCGCCACCGCCAGGCCC
>JAIVHA010000071.1 GCA_020201295.1 Lysobacteraceae bacterium
GGACATCGGTGAGGCGAACCGCGAACTGCGCGCCCTGGCCGCGCAGCTGGAGCAGCAGGAACGCCGCCTGGAGACCCTGGACGCCGAGCGCGGGCGGGAACGGGAGGGGCTGGCCGGCCTGCGGCGGCAGCTGGAACGGGATGCCCGGGCCGCGTATGTCATGGGTCGCCAGGAACGGGTCAAGTTGCTGCTCAACCAGGAAGACCCGGTCAGCGTCGGGCGCATGCTCAGCTACTACCGTTACTTTGCCGAGGCACGCAGCACGCGCATGGCGGCGGTGAGCCAGCGCCTGGAGGAAATCGCGCGCCTGGAACAGGAGATCGCCGCCGAACGCACCGAGCTTTCCCGTCTGCATGACCAGCGCCAGGCCAGCGTGCTGACGCTGGCGCAGCGCCAGCAGGAACGCCAGCAACTGCTGGCTCGCCTGCAGGAGCAGATGCGCAGCAAGGGCACGGAGCTGGAGCAGCTCACCCGCGATGAACAGCGCCTGCAGGAACTGGTGCGCTCCCTGCGCGAACTGTTGTCCGACATCCCCGCCGTCCCCGGGGATTCGCGCCCCTTCCCGTCCCGCAAGGGCAAGCTGGACTGGCCGGTGCAGGGAAGCCTGGTGGCCTCCTTCGGCAGCCGGCGCGCCGTGGGGGACCTCACCTGGCGCGGCATCTTGATCCGGGCCCCCCGGGGGGCCGAGGTACGGGCCGTGTCCCATGGCCGGGTGGCCTTTGCCGACTGGCTGCGCGGATTCGGCCTGCTCATCATCGTCGACCACGGCGATGGCTACATGACCCTGTACGGGCACAACCAGGGCCTCTACAAGGAGGCCGGTGAATGGGTGGAGACCGGCGAGGTGATTGCCGGCGTGGGCGATGGCGGCGACCTGGGCGAGGCAGGGCTGTATTTCGAGGTGCGACAAGAGGGCCGGCCGGTGAATCCCGCCTCCTGGATGGTCCGGCGCTGAGCCGGAACCATTCATCTAATTTCCCGTCAAATCAGGCCTATGGTATCGTCCACTCCGGGCGATACCCCGGCAGGGCCCGGCGGGCCGGCATGACGAGACCAGCAGGTGGCCAGGCGCCACACGGAAGACAACCATGAAATTGAAAACCCAGAACCTGTTACTGATCCTTACCGGATTGCTGCTGGGCCTGACCATTTCCATCGGCCAGGGCGTGTTTGCGGAGCGCGAGCCCGCCGTGACCCTGCCCGTCGAGGAGCTGCGCGCCTTCACCGATGTGTTCGGCCGCATCAAGAATGACTACGTGGAGGACGTGAACGACCGCGATCTCCTGGAAAACGCCATCCGTGGCATGCTCACCGGCCTGGATCCCCACTCCGCCTACCTCGACCGCGAACAGTTCAAGGAACTGCAGGTGGGGACCTCGGGCGAATTCGGTGGCCTGGGCATCGAGGTGGGCATGGAGGATGGCTTCGTGAAGGTCATCGCGCCCATCGACGATACCCCGGCCCAGCGCGCCGGCGTGCAGGCCGGTGACCTGATCATCCGCCTGGACGATACCCCGGTGAAGGGCATGGCCCTCAACGACGCCGTGAAGCTCATGCGCGGCAAGCCCGGCACCAGCATCGTGCTCACCATCGTGCGCAGCGGCGTGGATGCTCCCCTCAAGATCAGCGTGACCCGTGACATTATCACGGTCAAGAGTGTGCGCAGCCGCATGCTCGAGCCCGGCTACGGTTATGTGCGCATCTCCCAGTTCCAGGCCAAGACCGCCGATAGCCTGCTGCAGGCCGTGGCAGACCTCAAGAAGGAAAACGAGGGCCCCATCAAGGGCCTGGTGCTGGATCTGCGCAACAACCCCGGCGGGGTGCTGAACGGTGCCGTGGCAGTGTCTGACGCCTTTTTGCGCAAGGGCCTGATCGTCTACACCGAGGGCCGGGTGAATGATTCCCGGCTGCGTTTCAATGCCACTCCCGACGATGTACTGGATGATGCCCCGCTGGTGGTGCTGGTGAACCAGGGCTCGGCCTCGGCCTCGGAAATCGTCGCCGGCGCCCTGCAGGACCAGCGCCGCGCCATCATCATGGGCTCCCAGACCTTCGGCAAGGGCTCGGTACAGACGATCCTGCCGCTCAGCAGCGGCTCTGCCGTGAAGCTGACGACGGCACGCTACTACACCCCCTCGGGCCGTTCCATCCAGGCCGAGGGCATCATCCCCGACATCAAGCTGGAGGACCTGAAGGTCTCGGCCCTGGAGGTGGCCTTCGATCCCGTCAAGGAAGCCAACCTGACCCGGCACTTGTCCAACGGCAATGACGCGCCTGTGCTGCCGGAGCCAGTGGTCGTGCCGCCTGGCGAGGAAGAGGTGGAGGAGGAGTCCCTGGCCCAGCGTGATTACCACCTCTACGAGGCACTGAACATGTTGCGCGGCCTGGTCATCCAGCGGGAGATGAGTCGCTGATGCCCCGGCTTCAACGCTGTATGGCGTTGAAGTTCCGGCACGCCACGAGCCTGCAAGGCTGGCTGTTGCTGTGCTTGCTGTTGGCCTGCAGCTGCGCCGCGGCCCAGTCCCGCCCGGTGATCAGCATCATCATCGACGACCTGGGGCTGGACCGCGCCTCCGGCCAGCGCGTCGTCGACCTGCCGGTACCCGTGGCCTGCGCCTTCCTGCCCCATGCCCCCCATACTCGCGAGCTGGCCATGCGTGCCCATGCGGTGCACAAGGAGGTCATCCTGCACCTGCCCATGGCCACGGTGGACCACCGGCCCCTCGATCCCGGCGGGGTCACCCTGGACATGACCCAGGCCCAGTTCCTGCGCACCCTGCAGGAGGACCTGGCGGCGGTACCCCATGTGAGCGGCATCAACAACCACATGGGCAGCCTGCTGACCCGCCATCCCGGACACATGATGTGGCTGATGCACGAGATGCGCCGCCACGATCGTCTATTCTTTGTAGACAGCCGTACCACGGTGGATACCGTGGCGCGGCGGGTGGCGGACGAGCACGGCGTTCCCAGCGTGGACCGGGACGTGTTCCTGGACTCCGACCCGGACATCGAGGCGGTGCGCTTCCAGTTCCGACGCCTGCTGGCGCTGGCCCGGCGCAATGGCTCCGCCACCGCTATCGGCCACCCCTATGCCAGCACCTTGCGGGTGCTGGAAGAGGAACTGCCCGCCCTGCGCGATGTGCGCGTGGTGCCGGTGGCGGACGTGATTCAGGTGCAACGAGGGAGGGAGTCCCAATGGCAACAGTCCTGGTACCGCTAGCCCAAGGCTGCGAGGAACTCGAGGCCATCACCATCATCGACCTGCTGCGCCGCGCCGGTATCGAGGTGGTGACGGCGGGGCTCGACGACAAGCCGGTGCGCGCCTCGCGTGGCACGGTGCTGATCCCCGATGCCAGCCTCGCCCAGGTGCTCACCCACAGCTTCGACATGATCGTGCTGCCCGGCGGCCTGCCCGGCGCCGATCACCTCAACGCCGATCCGCGTATTCACCAACTGCTCACCAGCATGGCCGCCGAGCAGAAATACACCGCGGCCATTTGCGCGGCACCCAAGGTGCTGGCGCGCGCCGGCCTGCTGCGTGGACGGCGCGCCACCAGCTTCCCCGGCGCCATCCCGGAGACGGATCTCGTCGGCGTCCAGTACCTGGAGCAGGCGGTGGTGGTGGACGACAAGATCATCACCTCGCGCGGTCCGGGCACGGCCATGGACTTCGCCCTGGAACTGATCGAGAAACTGGCGGGCCGCACGCGCCGTGACGAAGTCGAGAAGGGCCTGCAGCGACCGGCGGCCTGATGAGTCTGGTTCGCCCAAGAAAAAAGGGCGGCACCTGGGTGCTGCCCTTTTGTTTTCAGAGCCGTCATACCGGCGCATGCCGGCATGACGAGAACAGTGTTTACCCTAGAAGCTGAACCGGCCTCCCAGTTCAAAGCTGCGCGAAGGTCCCGCGTAGATGCCTTGGCCTCGTCCACGTAGTTCATGGTCAGGGTGGTACGCCAGTTGCCGCCTTCCAGGCCGGCGCTCAGGGTCAGCTGGTGCTCCGGCATGAGGGGCAGCTCATCGCCGGATTCGACATCGCCCCATTCATTGAAGCTGCTGCTGAAGCTGTTGCGGAACTCGCCCTTCATATAGGTGTAGGTCGCGGCCAGGGGCACGGACAGGCCCCAGCCCAGCTGGCGTCCGGCATCGTGGCCCGCGACCAGCTCCAGACCGTACACCCGCGCCTCGCCACCTTCGAACTGGTCACCAATGGTACAGCCCCCGCCGCTTGATGCGGTGCAGGTACCGACCAGGTTGGAAAAATCATTGAAGAAACCGATGGCCTCGAAGCGCGTACCCTGGTCGGCGAAGCGCACGCCGGCCTCGTAGTTCCAGGACTTCTCGGGATCGGCGGTCGAGCCGGGCCCCGGGCTGGAGAAGCCGCGGTGCACGCCGGCCACCAGTCGCCACGCCTCGTCGAGGTGGTACATGGCGCCGATGCCCGGGATCCAGACATCCACGGTATTTTCACGCACATTGGTGGGGCTGGTGCGGTTCGGATCGGCGCTGCCATAGTCGGTGCGCTTGAGGTCGATGGTTTCGTAGCGCAGGCCCGGCACCAGCGTCCAGCGTTCCCAGTCGATGGTGTCACGCACGAACAGGGCCCAGGCCTCGGCCTCGCCGATGCGATTGGCCTGGCTGCCCGGCGCGCCGGCGGAAGTAAGCACCATGGTGCCGTTGAGCATCTGGTAGGTGTCCTGGTGCTGGAAGCGGTCCTCCTCGTCCTGGTGGAAACGCACGGAGGCCTCCACCTGGTGGGTCGCCGCGCCGGTGTCGAAGCCGACGCCCAGCACCGACTGGATGCCGTACGAATAGTATTCACGATTGTTGGCGCGTACGCGCAGGTCGCCCGGTGCGCTGTCCACCCCGGTCAGGCTCTGGTAGGCGGTTGCGAAGGTAGCCGGGTCTGCCAGCACGGCACTGATGCCGCGATAGGATCCACCATCCCGGACATCGTTGAGCTTGTACCAGTTGCGCCGGGTATCGGTACGATAGGCGATGGTGGTGAGGTCCATGCGCTCGCCCAGTTCGATGTTATGGGTGAGCTGGTAGGTTTCGTGATCGACATTCATCTGGTCGACCTGGCTGCCGGCATAGCGGCGGAAGGGGGTGGCGCGGAAATCATCCAGGGTCAGGCCCAGGTAGGTTTCGTCAGAGACCTCCTCGGAGTTCTGCAGCTTGAACTCCAGGGACTGTTGCCGCGCGGCGTCTCGGGCGGAACGCAGGGCGAACTTGAATACATAGTCCTCGATGTCATAGCCGGTGGTGCCGCCGGAATCCAGCTGCTTGAAGCCGTCGGATTTCTCCTGCAGGGTCTCCAGCATGACGCCGTAATCGAAGGCCTTGCCGGTGGTGACAAAGCCGCCCACCATGCCATGGGCGCGGGTGGTGCCGAATTCACCGGCGAACAGGTCCAGCTTGCCGCCGAAGCCGCCGTCGGCCGGTTCCGGGATGGGCGTGGAGCTCAGATTGATGGCACCGCCGACGGTGCGCGGGCCGTACTTGATGGCGGCCGGGCCCTTCGAGACCTCGACGCCGCTCATGCGCGGCAGGCGCGGGAAGTAGTAGGCCGCCGGCGCGGCGTAGGGCGCGGGTGCAATCAGCACGCCGTCTTCCATCACCGTGATCTTCTGGTTGCGGTCGGTGCCGGAACCGCGGATGCCGATATTGGGCCGGATGCCGAAGCCTTCCTCTTCCACGATGTTCAGGCCCGGGACCTGGCGCAGTATCCGGTTGACGTCGGAGTAGGCGTGCTGTTCCAGGGCCTCGGCGTCGATGACCTGCACCGAGCCGGCGATGTCGCTGGCCTGTTCGGGGGAGGCGGTGACCAGGATGCGGGCGAGCGAGGATTCCGAACGCGGTTTGGCCGCGTTCGTGGTGTCGGTCGGCTGCGCCAGCACGGGGCCGGTGGCGAGGGCCAGGGTCATGGCGGCCGCCAGCGGGCCGGGCCGGAACGGATTGGATGTGCGGTGATTCACAATAGGTCTCCCTTTAGGGT
>JAIVHA010000072.1 GCA_020201295.1 Lysobacteraceae bacterium
ATGAAGCCCGAAGGGATTCTATGGGCCAGAAGTGACGCGGCAATCTCCAACTGACTGATTTCATGGTAGGAGATTGCCGCGCTTCGCTCGCAATGACGTTAAGTCAGTGCCATTCCTCCTAGCGCTGCATCACCGCCGAGCCCAGGTTCCACATGGGCAGGAACACGCCGATGGCCAGCACCAGCACCAGCAGGCCGATGACGATGGTGAGGATGGGCTCGATGGCGGCGCTCAGACGGGTGATGGCGTAGTCCACTTCCCGGTTGTAGTAATCGGCAATCTCCTGCAGAAGTTGATCCAGATTGCCCGACTCCTCGCCCACCGCCAGCATCTGCAGCACCAGGGGGTCAAATACCCCACTGGCGGTGGCGGTACGGGTGATGGAATCGCCGCGCTCGATGCCGTCGCGCATGGTGAGGATGCGTTCCTCGGCGTAGTCGTTGTCCAGCGCCTTGGCCACCACCGACAGGGCGGTGATGAGTGGCACGCCGGAGCGCTGCGCCATGGAGAACAGGTGGCTGAAGCGCGCCATGGTGGCCTGGTACAGCACCGGGCCGATCAGGGGCATGCGCAACTGCAGCTTGTGCCAGCGATAGCGCCCCTGCGGGGTGCGCAGCCAGTGGCGCAGCCCGAAGAAGGCCACCAGCAGGCCGGCCAGCAGGCTGGGCCAGTGGTTCACCATGAAACTGGACAGGCCCATGAGGCCACGGGTGGCCAGGGGCAGGTCGGCGCCGAAGCGGGCGAAGGTGTTGGCAAAGGCCGGGATGACGAAGATGTTGATGATGACGATGGCGATGGCGATGGCCGTCAGCACGAAGATGGGATAACGCAGGGCCGACTTCACCTGTTCCTTGGTATGTTTCTCGCGCTCCAGGTAGAAGCCCAGTTGTTCGAAGATCTCTTCCAGCTGGCCGGTGGTCTCGCCCACCCGCACCAGGCTCACGTAGAACAGCGAAAAAATCTCCGGGTGCTGGCTCAGGGAAGAGGCCAGGTCGCGACCGGCGCCGAGGCTGGCATTGATGTCGGCGATGGCCTTGGCCAGGGTCGGGTTGCGGGTGTTGCCGGCCAGGCCGGTCAGGGCCGTGAGGATGGGGACGCCGGCGCGCGATAGGCTGTGCATCTGGCGGCTGAACTGGATCAGGTCCGCCAGCCCCACCTTGGGCGGGAAGATCTCGCTCAGGTCGCGGTTCAGGCCGCCGGCACGCTTCGTTTCCGTGGCCATGACGATATCCACGGGCGTGAGCCCGCCTTCCATCAGGCGTGCGGCGGCGGCATCGCTGGAAGTGGCCTCGATGGTGCCTTCCACCGCGTCGCCGCGACTGCCGCGTGCCTTGTATGCGTACAATGCCATGCTCGATCCCGTGCCTCGTCAATACCCTTCTTGTACGTTCCTGTCTATAGGAGCGGCCTTTGGCCGCGAACCGCCGTGGCAAGACCGGTTCGCGGCCAAAGGCCGCTCCTACAGGTGGGTACTGTTCCACCCACCTGCTCGGTAGTTGCGAACACCCATCGCGGCTTGCGCCGCTCCTACATGAATCCTGCTACTCCACCCACCCGCTCAGGCGCATGACCTCGCCCAGGGTGGTCTTGCCCTGCCGGGCATAGTCCAGGGCATTCATCACCAGCGACTGGTAACCGGGCTGGGCCAGCGCCGCGCGTGCGAAGCCCTCGTGGTCGTTGCGGCGCAGGGCCTCGGCCAGCGCGCCCTCCATCACCAGCAGTTCGTAGACCCCCATGCGCCCGCTGTAGCCGGTGTGGTTGCAATGGTTGCAGCCGGCACCCTGGTGGAAGCTCATGCCGTCGGCCTTGTCGCCCAGCTGGCTGTGCAGCCAGGCCGCCTCGCCGGCATCGGGCTGCGCCTCGGTGCCGCACTTGGGGCAGATGCAGCGCACCAGGCGCTGGGCCAGGATGGCGTGCACGGCGGAGGCCACCAGGTAGCCTTCCATGCCCATGTCGATGAGGCGCGTGGCGCTGCTGATGGCGTCGTTGGTGTGCAGGGTGGACAACACCAGGTGGCCGGTGAGCGCCGCGCGCAGGGCGATCTCGCCGGTATCGCGGTCGCGGATCTCACCCACCAGGATGATGTCCGGGTCGAGGCGCAGGGCGGTGCGCAGCACCCGCGCGAAATCCAGCCCGATCTTGGTATTGACCTGCACCTGGTTGATGCGCGGCAGGCGGTATTCCACCGGGTCTTCCACGGTGATGATCTTGCTCTGTGGTTTGTTGAGTTCCGTCAGCGCGGCATACAGAGTCGTGGTCTTGCCGCTGCCCGTGGGGCCGGTGACCAGCACCAGCCCATGAGGCTTGTGAATCACCTGGCGCAGGCGCGGCAGCAGTTCCTCGGGCAGTCCCAGCTCCGCCAGGTTGCGGGTGGCGTTGCTCTGGTCCAGCAGGCGCATGACCGCGGCCTCGCCGTTCTGGGTGGGGATGGTGGCGAGACGCACATCCAGACTCTTGTCGCGCACGCGCACGGTGAAACGTCCGTCCTGGGGCAGGCGTTTCTCGGATATGTCCGCGCCGCCCATGAGTTTGAGGCGCGAGATCAGTGCCGGGGCGATGCGCTTGTCGCCCATCACCGTCTCGTGCAACACACCGTCGATGCGACGACGGATGCGCAATACGGTTTCGTCGGGCTCGATATGGATGTCGGAGGCGTTGGCCTTGGCGGCCTCCTCGAACACCGTCTGAATCAGGCGTACCACCGGCGCGTCGTTGGCGCTGGAGTCGGCACCCAGGGTGCCGAGGTCGAAGGCGGATTCATCGAGGTCCTGGCCCACTTCGTTGGCCAGGCTCTTGAGCTGGGCGCCCTGCTGATAGATGTGGTCGATCTGGTGCAGCAGGTCGCTTTCCTTCACCACCGCCGGCAGGATGGTCTGCTTGAGGATGCGCACCAGGTCGTCGTAGCCGAAGATGTCGGTGGGGTCGGCCATGCCCACCAGCAGGCCGTCGCGGGTCTCCTTCAGCACCAGGGCACGGTAGCGCCGCGCATGGGTCTCCGGCAGGCGCTGCACCAGCTCGGGATTCAGGGTGAAGTTGTTGAGATCGATGTGCGGGATGTCGAGCTGCCGCGACAGCAGCTCGAGCATGTCGTCTTCCTTGACGAAACCGTTTTCGATCAGCACCCGGCCGAGCTTGCGACCGCTCTTTTTCTGGTCGGCCAGGGCCTGCTGCAGCTGGGCCTCGGAGATGATCTTGTTCTCCACCAGCAGGTCGCCGAGACGGATGCGTTTGGTCTGTGCCATGTGCTTACCTTCCCAGGGCCGTCAGGCGAGCCTGGATGTATTGTTGCAGCGCCGGGCTCAGCGGATAACCGAGCGCGGTGCGGAAGGCCTCGCGCGCGGCGCCGCCCTGATGTGTCTGCTCCAGGGAGACCCCCAGGCCCATCCACCACAGGCCCTGGTCGGGCTGCAGTCCCAGGGCCTTTTGGTAATGGTTCACGGCCTGTTCGTGTTCGCCCAAACGCTGGTAGAGGGTGCCGAGCAGGGCCTGGTAGTCGGCGCGTTGGCCTGCGCCGGGTGCCGCGGTTTCCAGTACCCGGCGTGCCTCCTGGAGCCGGTCCTGTTGCAACAACAGGTGGCCGCGCAGTCGCGCGAGTTCCACCGATTGCGGTTCCAGGACCAGGCCCGCGGCCAGCAGGGCCAGGGCCTCGTCCGGGCGTTGCAGGCGCAGCTGGAGGCTGGCCAGGGCCAGGCGGGCCTGGCTGTGGCCGGGTTGCAGCGCCAGGGCTTCCCGCAACAGGCCCTCGGCACGCCGGGGTTGTTCCTGGCGCAAAGCGGTGGCGCCCTGTTCGAAGGCCTGCTGGGCCTGTTCGGCGGGTGTCAGGGTACGCACCCGGGTCCGGGAGACGCTGGCCGGCCTGGCCGCGTCCGCTGGCGTCGCGGGCACTGTGGAAACCGCGGCCGGAGCCTTGTGCGCGACG
>JAIVHA010000073.1 GCA_020201295.1 Lysobacteraceae bacterium
CCATTGGTTCGCGGCCAAGGCCGCTCCTACAAAAACCGTGGTCTGTCCCCTATTTTTCAAAACCGTGGTCTGTCCCCTATTTTTTGCCCGCTCCTACAGGTGTGTGCCTGCTGCGATTACGGCCGCCACCCCAGTTCGTCGGCCCGCCGACGCGCCAGCGCCGGCACGTCGCCGGCGATGAAGTGGTGGTGCAGGATCTGTACGCCGAGCATGTGGTTGATGACGGCGTCCAGCTGCACCTGGGTGGAGGTGGTGGTGTCGGGGGCATCGTGCAGGTCGAACAGGGCCTGCACACCCTGCACGTCCAGTAGGCCGGCCGCCTCGATGCGCTGTGGCGTCAGGTACTCATCGGCCAGGCGACGCATGGCGGCCCATTTCTTCGGGTCGGTGTGGGCGGGCGGCGCCATGAAGGCGAACTTCTCGCGCTCGTACAGCACCCGCGGCAGCACCCCCTTCATGGCCTCGCGCAGCACGTATTTCTCGGTGCGGCCGTTGATGCGCATCTCCGGCGGCAGGGTGCAGGCGTACTCGGCCAGGTGGTGGTCGAGGAAGGCGGGACGCGCCTCCATGGAGTTGGCCATGTCGACGCGGTCGCCGCCCCAGGTGAGGATCTGGCCCTCCAGCATGGTCTTGATCCAGACGTACTGGGCCTTGTCCAGCGGGTGGCGGCCTTCCAGCATGTCGCCATCGATGGCGTCGGCGATGGCGCGGCCGGGTTCATAACCCTCCACCTCGCGGCGCAGGTCTTCCGCCATCAGGCCCGGCACATGGGTGGCGGCGGCCAGCCAGGGCTGCAGGCAGCTGGGCGTGAAACCCACCAGGGCATCGAGGGCCGGATCATGCAGGTCGTTCTCCGCCAGCATGGCGCCCTTGAACAACTGGTTGCTCTCCGCCAGCAGCTGTTCCCAGCCGGCGCGGTCGGCGGCGGACAGGGTGTCGAGGCCGTGCAGGAACATGTCGCGGCGGAAGGCGGGGTAGCCGGCGAACAGCTCGTCGGAACCCTCGCCGGTGACCACCACCTTGTAGCCCGATGCATAGACGTGGCGGCTCATGAGGAACTTGGCCACGCCCAGGGTGTTGTAGATGGTGCGTTCCGCGTGCCACAGGGTCTCGGGCAGGTTGTCGTACAGGTGATCACCCTGCAGCGTCAGGATGTCCTGATCGGCGCCCACGGATTCGGCCATCTCGCGGGCGATGGCCGTTTCATCATAGGCGGCATCGTCGAAGCCGATGGTGAAGGCCTTCACCGGTGACTGTTGGGAGGCGGAACTCAGGCCCAGGATGGCGCAGGAGTCGATGCCACCGGAGAGATAACAGGCCACCGGCACATCGGCCTCCAGGCGCAGCTGCACCGCCTCCATGAGTTTTTCGCGCACGCCCTCGATGTACTGTTCCTCGTCACCCATGGGTTCGCGTTCGGCGAGCAGGGGAAAGTCCATGTCCCAGTACTTGCGGTCCTCGATCTGGAACTTGCCATGGCGACGATGGATGATGAGGGCATGGCCGGGCTTGATCTGGTGGATATTCTCGAAGGCGGTGCTGCCCGGTACCATGGTCTGCATGAGCTGGTGGTACAGGCCGGTGGCGCTCATGCGGCGCGGCACCTCGGGATGGGCGAACAGCACCTTGAGTTCCGAACCGAACATGATCTTGCCGTTGACCTCGGTCCAGTACAGGGGCTTTACGCCGAAGCGGTCGCGCACCAGGATCAGGCTGTCGTCCTGGCGGTCGTAGAGGGCGAAGCCGAACTCGCCGCGCAGCTGCGGCAGCATGCCGTCCAGCCCCAGACGCGGGTACAGGTGCAGCACCAGTTCCGAATCGCTCTTGGTGCGGAAGCGCGCGCCGCGCGAGGTCAGGTCGGTGCGGATGCGCTTGTAGTCGTAGAACTCGCCGTTGTGGGCCAGCAGCAGCTGTTCGTCCTCCGACAGGAAAGGCTGGCGCGCGCGGTTCTCGTCCAGGTCGATGATGGACAGGCGCGCGTGGCTGAAGCCCACGCCCAGGTCGTCCAGGGTCTTCCAGCCGAAGCCGTCGGGGCCGCGGTGGTACTGGATGGCCGCCATGTTGACCAGCAGCTGCGGGTCGATGGATTGATGGGGGTCAGAATGGAAGATTCCGGCTATGCCGCACATGGTTACTCTCGATTACCAATAAATTGAATGATTCCCACCCGTAGGAGCGGGCTCTGCCCGCGAACGGCCCGTGCTATACCGGTTCGCGGGCAGGGCCCGCTCCTACGGGTGGCGGTTTCGTGCGCATGAAGATAATCCCTTTGCGTACTTTGCGGTGAATGGATTACAAAAAATCAAAACCGCACCAGCGTCGTCATCAGCGCCATGCGTACGTAGACGGCGCCGCGCGCCTGGGCGAAATACCAGTTATGGGGGGTGTCGTCCAGGTCCGTGGACAGCTCCGCGCCGCGTGCCAGCGGGTGCAGGATGATGGCGCTCTCCTTGAGGGGGGACTGCCGGTTGAGCTGGTAGCGCACGCCATGCTCCTCGTAGCTGTCGCCCACCCAGGCGATGGCGTTGATGTACACCAGGTCGAGTTCCGGCAGCACCGGATCGAGTTCACCAGTGACGCGCAGCTTCAGGCCGGCGGCCTCCAGTTCCTCGCGCTGCTCAGGCGAGAACGTATCCTCGCAGTCGCAGATGATGACCACTTCGCGAATGGCATGGCTGATCAGGGACAGGAGCAGCAGCAGGCTGCGCACCGTGCGCATGCGCCCCGGTACGCCGATGATACCGATGGTGATGCGCTGGTCCTCCGGCACCTCCGCGGCCAGCAGGTCCGGGCGCCATTTGAACAGGGCGTACAGGTCCGCCAGGGCTTGGGTGGGATGCTCGTCGGTGCCGTTGCCGGCGTTGATGATGGGGATGCGCGTCACGTCGAGCATTTCGTAGATGGCATCCTCGTGGGTATCGCGCAGCACCACCATGTCCCCGTAGTGGTTCATCATCTCGGCCACGTCGTGCAGCGACTCGCCCTTGGCGATGCCGGTGGTGGCCGGGTCGGTGATGGTGATGATGTCGCCACCCAGGCGTTGCCACACGCTCTCGAAGGACAGCCGGGTGCGGGTGCTGGGTTCGTAGAAGGCGCTGATGAGGATCTTGCCCGTGAGCGGAAACTGCCCCATGGCCTGGGTGGTCTCGTACTTGGCCGCCAGGCGGCAGAGCTGGATGACCTGCTCGCGGCTGAACTGGCGCGCGGAGACAATGGAGCGGCCGGCCAGGTCCGCCAGGGACGCCGATGCCTCCGGTATGTGTTCCAGCAGGGTCATGGGCAGCTCGATGCCGTCGATCCAGTTGGCCGGCTCCAGCCGTTCCTCGAGTCGGGGATGCGTCTTGTTTACCATAGTTGTCGCTGTTTCCAGTCGCGTATCCAGAGGATGGCGAGTATCAGGGGGGCGGCCATGGTGACCACCAGGGCCAGCAGTACCACCACACTCAAAAAGCCTTGGCTGGCGATCATTCGACCTCCTGGCGCAGGCGGTTCCAGTCGAAGGGCCGGGACGAGGCACGCCGTGTCAGCATCACCACCAGCATGGACACGAAGGCGGAGATGAGCGCGGCCACGTAGAAGCCGATGGCGAAATAGCCCCACAGGCCGGCCGCCGTGCCCAGCACCATGGCCAGGGTGGCGCCCGTGGCGCTGGCCCGTTTCCAGTATAGGCCGGCCACGATGGGCCAGATGGTGCTGGCCACGAAGGCGCCCATGAAATGCAGCACCGCCGCCAGGGTGGCCAGGCGCGGCAGGCACAGCAGCCAGGTGAACAGGCCGAGTCCGAGGACCACCCAGCGCGCCGCTTTGTACAGGTGTTCCGGACTGGCATCCGGCTTCAGGTGTCCCTGGTAGACATCGCGCAGCACCAGGTCGCTGGTGGCGGCGAGCAGGGAATCGAGGCTG
>JAIVHA010000074.1 GCA_020201295.1 Lysobacteraceae bacterium
GTGCAGCATCGACTTGATGTCGATGAGCCCGAACACCGCGCTCATGACGATTGCGGCCAGCACCGGCTGGGGCAGGTGGTAGAGGTAAGGGGTCAGGTAGAGCATGACCAGCATCACCCCCAGCGCGCTGACGATGGCGTAGAAGCCGGTGCGCGCGCCGACCCTGGCGGCGACGGCCGAGCGCGAGAATGAGCCACTGACCACATAGGACTGGAAGAAGCTGCCGACGATATTGGCCAGGCCCTGCCCGATCAATTCCTGGTTGGGATTGAGCTTCTCGCGGGTCTTCGCCGCCAGGGCCCGCGAGATCGAGGTGGCCTCCATGAAGCCGATCATCGCCATGATGAAGGCGGTCGCGAACAGGCCCGACATGACACCCAGGTCGAGCATGGGCACGCTGAATCCGGGAATGCCGGTCGGGATGCCGCCGACCACGCGGCCGCCGCCCGCCAGCACGAAGGTCTCGGCGCTGCCGCCGGCCCAGCGCCAAGCGGGGGCGAACCAGCCATTGCGTTCGGCACGCTCGAACAGGATGCTGCCGTCCGGCTGCGTGACCGGCGTCAAGGCATACTGGTAGGCCTCGACCTGCTGGCTGTAGAGGTTGTGCTTGAGGCTCTGCTCCTCGCCCTGCAGGCGCATCAGCTCGGCCTGCAGCCGGTAGTCGCGGGCCCCGGAGGCGGCGCTCGTCTTGACCTGCTCGCCGATGGATTTCTGCGCATCCTTGACCTGTTGCAGGGCCGCCTGGTTCGCGACCAGTTCCTCGAAGTTCGCCCGTGCCTCGTTGTCCACGACTTGAGCGGGCGTCACGGTCGCGGTTTTCTCGTAGCCGGTGAGGGCGCTGACCAGGGTACAGAACAGCACGACCACGAGCACGCCGGGCAGCCTGGGGAAATGCTTGCGCATCAGGTGCAGGGCGACCAGCGTGCCGATGCCGAACAGCAGGGTGGGCAGATGGGCCAGGGGCAGCTGTTGCACCACGTTCGACAGGTCGTAGAGGAAACTGTCGGAGCGCGGCATGGGGACATTCATGAAACTGTTCAGGAGCGACAGACCGATGATCAGCGCGGCCGCGTTGGTGAAGCCGAGGATCACCGGGTGCGAAGCCAGGTTGATCAGCACGCCCATGCGAAACAGCCCCAGCGCCAGCCGCAGCACGCCCACCATCAGGGCCAGGGTCAGCGACAACTGGATGAACTCCTCGCTGCCGCGCGTGGCCAGCGGTTCGATTGCGGCGGCCGACATCAGCGACAGCATGGCGACCGGGCCGGTATGCAGGAACCGGGAGGCGCCCCAGAGCGAGGCGATGATCACGGGAAGGAAGGAGGCGTAGAGCCCATAGACCACGGGCAGGCCCGCGAGCGTGGCGTAGGCCATGCTCTGTGGGACCAGGATCATGGCGACGGTGATGCCCGCCACGAGGTCCGAACGCAGGTTCTCGCCGCTGATGGGAAACCAGCGCAGGAAAGGGAAGATTTTTGTCAGCATGCGGTTACGACATCATTGAATGTAGGTGGGGAGCGGGGCTCGATCAGGTCAATCCAGCCCATGCCTGTGTGCCGGACAGCACCTTGGCATGGGCTTGACGGGTACGAAGGGTACCCGTTACGCGACTGTGGAGCGGGCTTGCGGTGTGGTCGCCGGCGTTTGGTCATGCTGCAGGGCGCTTACCTGTGCGTCGCCCAGCAGCACGACGGGAACGGGCAGGGCATTCTCGCGCTGCGTACCCTTGAGGATGCTGCGGCCGAGGTAGCCGGTGTCCTTGCAGGCCAGGAAGGCGATTTCCGGATGGTCGCGCAGGTAGCGGCCGAGGCCACGGATGGGGTCACCGGTGAGGTACTTCACCCGCAAGTCGATGCCCTCGGCCTTGAGTGCGTCCCGAAAGGGGTCGAGCATGGCGCACACCGCCTGGTTGGATTCGATACTCAGCACGGTCAGGTCATGGTCGAGGCGGCTGCAGGTCTGGATGACGTAGTCCATCATATCGGCGCGCAGCTCCATGCCCATGTACAGGGCGATGCGGCGCTTGGCCCTGGTACCCACGGCGGCGCTGTTGTCCACCTGCTCGGGGGCGCTCGTGGTGGAGGGGGACGTGATACCCCGCGCCTGAAACAGGTATTGGTTCTTCTGGGTCGAGGTGAGGTACTCCCCGGCGTCGGCGACGGCCAGGGCATTGAGCATTTTCTTCAGGGCTTCGGTCAGACGGGTCATGGCTAGGGTCCTTGGATGGGGTTCGACTGCAACATGTAAAGCAAGCCCTGTGCCAGATTTTTATAAATTATAAATCAATTAGTTATCGGATATCCCTGGGTTAGGGGTGTTACGAATTGCAACATAAAGGGCGGGTTTCCTATGCAACACCTGCAACATCGTTGTAATATGCAACAACTCACACCGACCCACATCGACGCCCATGTCCAGCCTGCGCGGAAAGATCATCACCTCCTACATCCTGTCGAAGGTCGCCCTGCTGATCTTCGCCACCGTGGTGATCGTCGACCTGCACTACCTGCAGGCCCAGATCATGGAGGGCGAGGCCGTCAATGCCTTCAGCGAGGTGACCCAGGACATTCGCGGTTACGAGAAGAACCTGTTTCTCTATCATGATGATGGCGACTATGAGCAGCTCCAGGTCGGGATCGCGGCCGCACAGCGAGCGCTCGTCGAGGGACGGCAGCCCTTTATGGAGCTGGCGTCACAGGAAGAGTTGCGTTCCGCGGATGCCGCCCTGGCGCAATACCAGGCCGAGGTCGAGCGTTATAGCAGTCTGTCACGCGGGCAGCAGGAAGCCGCGCAGCTGTCGATCCGTGCCCTCGGGCACCAAATCTCCCTGTTCGCCAAGGCATTACGTGCGCGCGAACGTGCCACCCTGGTACATACCGTGCGCGTGGCGGTGTGGATGCTGCTGATCGCATTGTTCACGGTCATCCTGCTCGGTATCGCGAGCGCCGTGTTCATGGCCCGGCAGATCGTCCGCCCCTTGCGCAACCTGGAGCTCCAGCTCGATGCGCTGGCCGAGGGGGGCGAGCAGCAACTGACACTGCCGTCGCGGGACGGCGAGATCCGCTCCTTCGTTCATCAGTTCAATTCCATGCTCAATCGCCTGCGCGCCCAGCAGAACCAGCTGCGGCAGAACGAGAAGGCGGCGGCGCTGGGCGTGCTGGTGTCCGGCGTGGCGCATGAGCTCAACAACCCCTTGTCGAATATCTCCACATCCATCCAGTTGTTGATGGAAGACGATGGCGGCACGGACCCGGCGTTGGTGCGGCGGTGGATGGCCCATATCGACGGGGAATCCGAGCGGGCGAGGCGGATCGTGCGGCGCCTGCTCGACAGTGTGCGGCAACCCAAGCTGCACCTGCAGGGACACCGGGTGCCGGCCCTCATCGCATCATCCGTGCAACTGGTCAGCCGGCAGCTTCCCCTTAGCGTGAATATGCGGATCAAGGCCGCTCCCGAGCGTACCGTATGGGTGGATCGGGAGCGCTTCCAGCAGGTGTTCATCAACCTGATCCGCAATGCCGTGGATGCCGGCGCCATGAACATCCAGATCAGTGCCGAGGACTCCACCTGGTCCAGGAGCATGCCGCCCAATTTGAATAGCCTGGTCGGCGACATCACCCAGGTCAGCCTCGCGGAGCGCGTGCTGGTGGTGCGGATCGATGACGATGGCAAGGGGATCAGCCCGGATCATCTTGCGCACATCTTCGATCCCTTCTTCACTACACGCAAATCCGGTGACGGAACCGGCCTGGGCCTGTACCTGGTGGAGGAGATCGTGAGTGAGCATTATGGTTGTATCACCGCGGAAAACCGTGACGAGGGTGGTACGCGGTTTACCATCTGGCTGCCACTGGCACAGGAACCCGATTCGCTATGAATGATGAAGCCAAGCCCCAAGTGCCACGCTGGACTCCGCTGTCGATGCCATGAAGGCAGGGGCCTATCACTACATCGCCAAGCCGTTCCGGCTCGCCGAGGTGCGTGAGGTGGTGCGTGGCGCACTGGAGCTGCGTCGCATAAAGCGCGAGAACAAGGAACTGAAACTGCGCGTGGAGCATCTATCCAATCAGACCACCATCATCACCCAGGATCTGGGCGTGCAGCGGCTGCTGGAGACGGCGCGTCAGATCGCGGGCACCGATACCAGTGTGGTCATCCACGGCGAATCCGGCACGGGCAAGGAGTTGCTGGCGCGCTTCATTCACCAGCACAGCCTGCGTTCGAAAGGCCCCTTCGTGGCCTTCAACTGCGGCGCCTTGCACGAAGAGATCGCGGCGAGCGAGCTGTTCGGGCATGAGAAGGGCGCCTTCACCGGCGCCAATGCCACCAAGATCGGCCTGTTCGAGGCCGCCGATGGTGGAACGCTGTTCCTGGACGAAGTCGCCGAGATGCCCCTGCTCATGCAGGTGAAGCTGCTGCGTGTGCTGCAGGAGCGCGAGCTGATGCGGGTCGGGTCCGTGCAGCCGATATCCGTCGACGTGCGCATCATTGCCGCCAGCAACCGCGACCTCAAGGCGGCGGTCGCCGACGGCCAGATGCGCAATGATCTCTATTTCCGCCTCAATGTAGTGACCCTGACCCTGCCGCCCCTGCGCGAGCGCCGCGACGATATTCCCCTGCTGGCCTATTATCTTCTGCGCAAGTTCTCCGCCATGATGGATCGTGATGTGCAGGAAATCTCCACCGAGGCGATGCGTCGCCTGGTGGAATACGACTATCCCGGCAATGTGCGCGAATTGTCGAACTTCATCGAACGCGGTGTCGCCCTGGCCCAGGACCGCACCCTGGATATCGAACACCTGCCGCAAAGCCTGGGCGCCCTGACGGTGCGTGTCTTCAGGCCGGAGATGGCGGCGACCCCGACCACGCTGGAAGAGCAGGAAACCGATCACATACTTGCCGTCCTGAAGATGGCGGATGGTAACCGGACCCAGGCGGCCAGGATGCTGGGCATCGATCGCGTGTCCCTGTGGCGCAAGCTCAAGAAACTGGGCATCGACACCAAATAGGCCGACGCCTCGGGACCGCATCCCGCCGCGCGAGCCCGGTGTGGTGTATCTGCAGGCCTGGGCCCACGCCGGCCAAGAGGCCGAGCGCGATACCCTGCGCAATGGGTATTGCGGCAATTAATTTTCCGACGGAGTTCTCGACTGGCCTGAGTGCCTGACGGAACCGGCCCGGGGATATTTCCTATACTTCCATGATCCCCAACGCGTGATCCCTTCGTGTGCTTGATCAGGAGGAAGAACTTATGGCGAATATTCTGATTACCGGAAGCAATCGCGGCCTCGGTCTGGAGCTGGTTCGACAATATGCCGGTAGCGGTTGGCGCGTGTTCGCCACCTGTCGTCATCCTTCCGAAGCGGCGGAACTGCACCAGTTGGCCGGAGAATACGCAGAGATCTCGATACATCGCCTCGATGTGACCGTGCCCGAGGACATCAGGGCCATTCAGTGGATACTGAATGGCACACCCCTGGACATCCTCTATAACAACGCGGGGATCTACCTGGAAGACGACTACCTGTTGCCGGCACCCGGCAGCATCCGCTACGACCTATGGCTGCGTACCCTGGAGGTCAATGTCCTGGGCGCCGTACGCGTGACGGAAGCCCTGCTCGACAATGTCGCCAGCAGCGAGAAGCGCCTGGTGGCGGTGATGACCAGCCACATGGGCAGTATCGCCGACATCCAGATGCCGGGCAGTTATTACTACCGCTCCAGCAAGGCTGCCCTGAACGCCGCCATGAGTGGCCTGGCCGAGGCGCTGCGCAAGCGCCGCATAGGCGTTTTGCTGCTACACCCCGGTGGCGTCAAGACACGAATGGGTCCGGGGGACGGTATCAGCGCCGAGAAAAGCGTCACCGGTCTGCGCCAGGTGATAGACGACTTTACCCTGGACAAGACAGGGCATTTCATCAAGTACGATGGCAGCCCCATGCCCTGGTGACACCATGGAACCAGCGCGGATTTACATTGGCACTTCGGGCTGGTCCTATGCCCACTGGAAGGGTCCCTTCTACCCCGCGGACCGACGCAAGCGCCGTTTTTATCGTGCCCACCGCCCGTTTCAGGTCGTCTTGCCACGCAGCCGCTTGAGATACAGGATGGCGGCGCTGGGCACATGCACCAGGCCGAATCCCGACAGGAATACCAACCCCTGCGCATAGCCGTCTACCT
>JAIVHA010000224.1:0-5380 GCA_020201295.1 Lysobacteraceae bacterium
GAATTCCCGCCTGCGCAGGAATGACGGATAAGCTGAGATCCGGCTTACGTTAGTGCCATTCATCGCTACGATTGAGTCTCGTCATTCCGGCACATGCCGGAATGACGGAATACCCTGTGTTGTAGCCAATATTCCTGACCCCTGAGTAATCAATTGGTTATGTCGCCCGATCGGCAAGCCTGATCGACAGCGACTGTTCCATGGCAGCGAGCGCGGAGCCCATGACCAGCCCGGCATGCATGTGATAGAGGCGCAGTTCACAAGGGACCGGCTCATGCAGAGCCTGATTGTGCCTGCGGGTATCGAAGTCGAGCCAGGCCATGATGGGCTGATCGTCGAAGGCGCTGTCGACGCACAACCAGTGGTCGTTCTCCAGGATGATCTCAAGGCCCCGGTGCTCGGGCAAGGGTACGCGCAGAGGGTGTCCGAGACGCAAGAGGGAAAGTCGCACCTGGTTGTAGCAAGTCGCTTCGATGGTTTTCGGCATGACGCGCAGGGGGTGGAGGTTGACGATGTCCGGATCCATCGGGTTCACGCCTGCATTTTACCGTGAGAAAAGGGTTCGAGAAACTGCCCTGTAGTCAGTCGTCATCAGGAATACCGTCATCAACCGTATCGGGTTTTCCCTCGGCGAACACCCGGCTGGCGAGGATATCCTCGGCTTCGAGGGTCATGAGATCCCGCTTGGTGAGCTTGCGGCCGGTGCTGTTGAACAGGCGGTTTGCCTGGCGCAGGCGCGCGCGGTCCAGCGCGTTGCGGATCGAGCGGGCATTGGCGAAGTGCTCCAGTTTTTTTCGCTTGTCGATGTATTCCGCGAAGGCCTCATCGGCCTCCGGGCTGAAGCGATAGTTCTGTTCGGCCAGCATCAGTTTTGCGATCGCCAGCAACTCCTCTGAACGGTAGTCCGGGAAGTCGATGTGATGGGCGATGCGCGAACGCATGCCCGGGTTGCTGTGAAAGAACCGGTCCATCTTGTCCTTGTAACCGGCCAGGATCACTACCAGGTCGTCACGATTGTTCTCCATGATCTGCAACAGGATTTCAATGGACTCCTGGCCGTAGTCGCGCTCGTTCTCGGGCCGGTAGAGATAATAGGCCTCGTCGATGAACAACACACCGCCCATCGCCTTCTTGATGACCTCCTTGGTCTTCGGTGCCGTATGCCCGATGTACTGGCCGACCAGGTCGTCGCGGGTCACCGATATCAGATGCCCTTCGCGCACGTAACCGAGCCGGTGCAGGATCTCGGCCATGCGCAGCGCCACGGTTGTCTTGCCGGTGCCCGGGTTGCCGGTGAAACACATGTGCAGCGTGGGGGTCTCGGAGCTCAGCTGCATCTGCTTGCGCACGCGATCGACCAGCAACAGGGCGGCGGTCTCGCGGATGCGGGTCTTGACGGGTACCAGGCCCACCAGCTCGCGGTCCAGCTTGTCCAGCACCTCCTGAACGTTGGAGCTATGGAACTCGGTCTCCAGGTCGACCTCGGTGTCTTCCGGAGGGACATCGTCCGGGATCGGTTCGTCTGTTTCGCTCATATGCATGGTCCTGACAGATGGGTAGGAGCGGCCTGAAGGTGAGGCGCTTGCGCCGAGAGGCTGCCCTGGGGCATGGCCGCGAATGTTCGCGGGCAAAGCCCGCTCCTACAGGCGCCTCCCTGGATCTCGCTGCCCGTGCCGTCCGGCATTGTGATCCAAGAGGGGTCCTCACGGTTCCCTACGTGTAACGCTCGCCCTCCGGCTTGTCGGTGGCATACGGAATGATGGTATAGCCCATGCTGCGGCCGTTGCGCTCCTCGCGGATCAGGCGAAAGCCGGGTTCGGTCTTCGGCCGGTTGACGATGAACGACATGCGCGGCGTCTCCCAGCCGCGCGTGCTGTCGAAGGCCGTGACCCGCACATAGTGGTTCGGGAAGGTCTTGCGGCAGTCGTTGATTTCCATGAGGATGCCGGCCGGGTCCTTGAGGTCGAACATGGGCATGCCGAACATTTCCCAGTAGGTGTTGCGTGGGTGCGGGTCGTCGGTGTATTCGACGTTCACCGCCCAATGCGATTGCCGTGGTTGTTCATCATGATCATGGTCTCCTGTAATCAGTTGCTGGTGGTGGCCGTGGGGACGAAGTCCGGGGTGTCGGTGGACTCGTAGTTGAAGGTGATGTCCTTCCAGGTGTCCAGCGCGGCCTTGAGCGGCGAACACCACTTGGCGGCGGCCTCCAGGATCTGCGGCCCTTCCTTCAGGTAATCACGACCTTCGTTGCGGGCCTGGACCATGACTTCCAGCGCCACGCGATTGGCCACCGCACCCTGCTGAATACCCTGCGGATGGCCGATGGTGCCGCCGCCGAACTGCAGCACCACGTCTTCGCCGAGGTAGTGCAACAGCTGGTGCATCTGGCCAGCGTGGATACCGCCCGATGCGACCGGCATGACCTTGTTCAGCGAGGCCCAGTCCTGCTCGAAGAACAGGCCGTTCTCCAGGCTCATGGGCGTATGCGATTCGCGCAGGGTGTCGTAGAAGCCCTTGATCATCAGCGGATCGCCCTCGAGCTTGCCGACCACGGTACCGGCATGGATGTGGTCCACGCCCGCCATGCGCATCCACTTGCAGATCACGCGGAAGTTCATGCCGTGGTTCTTCTGGCGTGAATAGGTGGAATTGCCGGCGCGATGCAGGTGCAGGATCATGTCGTTGTTGCGCGCCCACTTGGCCATGCTCTGGATGGCGGTATAGCCGATCACCAGGTCAACCATCACGATCAACGAACCCAGGCTCTTGGCGAACTCCGCCCGCTCGATCATCTCGTCCATGGTGCCGGCGGTGACGTTGAGGTAATGGCCCTTGACCTCGCCGGTGGCGGCGGAGGCACGGTTGACGGCTTCCATGCAGTACAAAAAGCGGTCGCGCCAGTGCATGAAGGGCTGCGAGTTGATGTTCTCGTCGTCTTTCACGAAATCCAGCCCGCCCTTCAGCGCCTCGTAGACCACGCGCCCGTAGTTGCGGCCGGACAGGCCGAGCTTGGGCTTGGTGGTGGCGCCCAGCAGCGGGCGGCCGAACTTGTCGAGACGCTCGCGCTCCACCACGATGCCGGTGGCCGGGCCCTGGAAGGTCTTGAGGTAGGCGACCGGCATGCGCATGTCTTCCAGGCGCAGCGCCTTGACGGCCTTGAAACCGAACACGTTGCCGATGATCGAGGCCGTGAGGTTGGCGATGGAACCCGGCTCGAACAGGTCCAGGTCATAGGCGATATAGGCGAAGTACTGCGCGTCGATATCGGTGCCTTCGCCAGTGTTCGGTACCGCGTCCACCCGGTAGGCCTTGGCGCGATACAGCTCACAGGCGGTCAAGCGGTCGGTCCAGACCACGGTCCAGGTCGCGGTCGAGGATTCGCCGGCCACCGCGGCGGCGGCCTCTTCCGGATCCACGCCCTTCTGCGGCGTGATGCGGAACAGGGCCACCACATCGGTGTCCTTGGGCTGATAGTCGGGCTCCCAATAACCCATCTTCTTGTATGGGATAACGCCGGACTTGTAACGCTCCTTGGCGTTGGTGATGGTTTCGGATTTGCTCATGAATCACCCCTCTCGGGTTCATGACCGGGACTGTCGATGCGGGCCCGGCCGGACCGCAGTGTGCCCGTCCAGACGTCCGGGGCAGTCACCTGGCCAGAGGGTGGCGAAAGCCAATCATCAATAACAGTCGATTTTTTCGATTTCTATGATAGATTTTCATCTATGGAGCCTCTTAATCGACACGTCATTGCGAGCGCAGCGAAGCAATCCCCAAAAGATTGCTTCGCTGCGCTCGCAATGACGAAGATACCGAAGGTATCGGAACTCCCCTAACCACCAGACTCCAGGCCCACCGGACGGGCTGCCACCAAGATGGAGGTCCCGTGCGCCATACCACGTTCCGCCAGCTGGAAGTATTCGCGGCCATCGCCCGGCTCGGCAGCTTCACACGCGCCGCCGAGGAGCTGTTCCTCACCCAGCCCACCGCCAGCATGCAGATCAAGAAGCTGACCGATACCGTCGGGCTGCCGCTGTTCGAGCAGATCGGCAAGCGCATCTACCTGACCGATGCCGGCACGGCACTGCAGTCCAGCTGCCGCGAGATCTTCGACACCCTCAATAATTTCGAGATGCTGGTGGCGGACATGCAGGGACTCAAACAGGGCCGGCTACGCCTGGCCGTGGTGACCACCGCCAAGTATTTCGCACCGCGCCTGCTCGGGCCCTTCTGCAAGCGCTATCCGGGGATCGAGGTATCCCTGAAGGTCAGCAACCGCGAACGGATACTCGAGCGGCTCGGCGACAACCGCGATGACCTGTACGTGCTGGGCCAGCCGCCAGAAGGTCTCGATGTGGTGTACGAGCCCTTCCTGCCCAACCCGCTGGTGGTGCTGGCACCGCACGATCATCCACTGGCCGGGCAACGCAACATACCGCTGAAACGGCTCGCCGAGGAACCCTTCATCATGCGCGAACCTGGCTCGGGTACGCGCATGGCCATGGAGCGCCTGTTCCACACGCACAAGCTCAAGGTGAAGGTGCGCATGGAGCTCGGCAGCAACGAAGCCATCAAGCAGGCGATCGTGGGTGGACTCGGAATTTCGGTGCTGTCACGCCATACCCTGGCACTGGATGCAGCGACGGGCCAGCTGGCCACCCTGGATGTGCAGCACTTCCCCATCGAACGCCTGTGGTACGCCGTCTATCCGGCCGGCAAGCAGCCGTCGACCGTGGCCCAGACCTTTCTCGAATACCTGCACAGCGCCGCCGACCAGGTGAATGACATCCCCTGCCATCATGCCGAGCAGGCCGGTGCATGTCCGCTGATCAAAGGGGTCGGTGACAAATGAGTCCATCGCTTGGCATGCACCGGCGACGCGCTCCGGCTCGGGGACCTGTAGGAGCGGGCTCTGCCCGCGAACATTCACGGGCTTGCCTGTTCCTGCAAGATGAGCAAACCACCCATAGGAGCGGGCTCCGCCCGCGAAGCCCTGTGCCATGACGGTTCGCGGCCAAGGCCGCTCCTACAGGCGATATTTTGCAATGATCGGGTGATTTGTCACCGACCCGAATGGCACTTGGTTGCGCCCGGAATCCCCGTCATCCCAGCCGTAGCTCCAGCTCCCGCCCCGCATCCTTGAGCAGCTCCACCCATTCCTCCTGCCGCCGCTCGATGGGCGCGGAAATGGACAGGCCGGCGGCGATATTGCCGGCATCGTCATGTACCAGCACGCCGATGCAGCCCACGCCGGTCTCGGCCTCCTCATCGTCGTAGGCGAAGCCGGCGTGCAGGCAGCCGGAGACATGCTGCACCAGTTCCTCTTCGTCGGTGAAGCTGTAGCGGGTGTAGCCCGGCAGGCCGGTGCGGCGCGCAT
>JAIVHA010000224.1:5393-10696 GCA_020201295.1 Lysobacteraceae bacterium
GCCTCCCCCGCCTCGCCCAGCATCAGCTTGCCCACTGCCGTTACATGCAGGGGCGCGCGGCTGCCGATGCGCTGTTCCACCCGCATCATGCGTTCTGGCAGGGCGCGATCCAGGTACACCACCTCGTCGCCCTGGCGCACGGTGAGGTTCACCGTCTCGCCGATCCCGTCCCGCAAGGCCTCCATCAGCGGGCGCGCCGCGCGGCGCAGGTCCTGGTGCGAGGCCACGCGGCTGCCCAGCTGCAACAGGCGAATGCCGAGCCGGTAGCCGGTGCCCTCGCGCGCCACCAGGCCGTTCTCCACGGCGGCAGCCAGGATGCGGAAGGCGGTGGAAGGATGCAGGCCGCTGTCGGCGGCCAGTACCTTGAGGCTCACCGGGTCGCGGTGGCGGGCAATGACCTCGAGCAAGGCGGTGAGGCGGTCTATGACCTGTATGGAGCCGGGTTCGGATGTCTTCATATTTCGTATTGTGAAATCGATTGCGTATTGCGGAATTGTACGCCTGGGTCTATGGTGGTCGCAACTGGTTTTAAGCCCCAAGGAGTCCTGCCATGAACACCGCCACCGAACTTACCCTGACCGCCAGCGATTTCCGCGACGGTATCCAGTATTTCGGCCCGACCTGGCCGGGTAGCGACCAGTTGGCCGCCCGGCCGGTCATCGCCGAGGATCAGACGGCCCTCGCCGACCCGGCCGCACCGGAGGCCGCTTTCCAGACCCTGCTGGCCGCCGACGCCCTGCGCTACCTGACCCTGCAGATCTGCGGCAGCAAGGCCTCCGGCCACCCGGGCGGTTATGCCTCCTCGGCCGAGGCCCATGCCGCCCTGATGATGCTGGGCCACAAGCACATCGTCACCGAGGTGGGCCACCATGCGCCCGGCTTCTACAGCGCCATGTTCCTGGATGGCTCCCTGGAGGCCATGGACATCCGCACCGTGTCCGACCTGCGCGCGCGCTTCCGCGAGCGCCACGGCCTGCTTGGTCACTTGTCCGGCGCCATCCCCGGCCTGCTCGCCCCCGCCGGTCCCCTGGGCCAGGGCCAGCACTTCGCCATGGGTGGCGCCCTGCTCAACCCCGGCACCCTGTTCCCGGTGACCATCGGTGACGGCGGCCTGGGCGAGCCCTACATCATGTCGGCGTTCATGCACTTCAAGACCGCCTTCCCGCAGGTGACCAACTACCTGCCGGTGCTGGTGTGGAACGGCTACAGCCAGGAGCACCATTCCATGGTGTCCCTGATGTCCAACGAGGCCATGACCGCCTACTGGCAGGTGCACGGCTTCGAGGATGTGATCCTGGTGGATGCGAAGGACTTCGATGACAGCGGCCAGGACGGCGCCTACGTGGACAGCACCCGCTTCTCCCTGTCGCAGCGTCTCGCCTTCCAGGGCGCGGTGCTGGAGAACCTCGACCGGGCCGCCAAGCAGGCCCTGTCCGGCACCCGCACCGCCTTCATCCTCAAGCAGCTCAAGGGGGCGGGCGTGCACGCCATCGGCGCCAAGGCCCACAATCTCTACCCGGCCGATACCCTGGATGCCGCGCACATCATCCAGGGCCTCGAGCGCCGCGCCCTGCATGTCGATGCCTGGGAACTGGTGCGCACCAACCTCATGCGTGCCGGCGGCGGACCTGCGGCAAAGACGGTCGCCACGGAACGCGAACGTGAGCTGCCCGGGCTTGGCGACCTGCCGCTCAAGGATTTCCCGCTGGGTGAAAGCCAGGTGCCGGCCACCTGCTTCGGCGCCGTGGTCGCGGCCGTGGGCCAGCGCGACCCGGCCTTCGTGGTGACCAACGCCGACGGCAACGAGGCCTCGGCCATGAAGAACATCAACGACGCGCTCAAGATCCGCCACCCGACCGCGGACCCGCTCTACAACCAGTCGCCCAACGGCCAGGTGTATGAACCGCTGAACGAGGACGCCTGCGCCGGCCTCGCCGCCGCCATCGCCCTGTTCGGCGGCCGTTCCCTGTGGCTGTCCTACGAGAGCTTCGCCATCAACGGCTGGCCCATCGTGCAGACGGTGTCCCAGGCCATGGCGGAACTGCGCCGCAAGACGCCCTCGCAGGTGAACATGTTCACCGCCGGGGCACTGGAACAGGGTCGCAACGGCTGGACCCACCAGCGCCCGGAGATCGAGTCCTATTGCGCGGCCATGATGCGCAATGGCAACCATTTCCCGCTGTTCCCCTGCGACGCCAACATGATCCAGGCGGCCTACGAATGGGCGCTGGGCACCCACAACAAGTCCATCGCCATTTTCGCCTCCAAGACGGCGTTGCCGGTGCGTACCACGCTCGCCCAGGCGCGCCAGGCCATCGAGGACGGTGCCGTGACCCTGTATGAAACCGCTTCCGGAAGTGGCCCTCTGCTCGTCCTGGCCGTGGCCGGCGACATGGTCCTGCTGCCGGCCTTCACGGCCCGCGATGCCCTGGAACAGGCCGGCGCCCGGGTGCGCATCGTCAGTATCGCCAACCCGCGCCGCCTGTACCGTGCCAGTGACGTGAGCTGGAACAGCGTGAGCGAACCCGACGGCACCTTCATGGACGACACCACCTTCGCCGGGTTGTTCGACGCCGATGCCCTGCTCGCCATCAGCGGCGGCCCCAGCGCCACCCTGGAACCGGTGCTGCTGCGCAGCCAGTGTCGGCGCGACGCCCTGTGCTGGCAACGCGGCGAGACCGTCGCCGCCGCCGGCGAGCTGATGAGCTTCAACGGGGTGGACGCCCCGGCCATCGAGGCACGGGCGCGGGGGTTGTTGGGGTTGTAGATATTTATTTTGAACCGCCAAGACGCCAAGGACGCCAAGAAAACACTCGTGAACCGCCAAGGCGCCAAGGACGCCAAGAAAACCATGAATAAACTAAAACAGGGATGATCGATTCTGTTCCCGTCATTACGGCCTGCGCCAGAATGACGGGGTA
Source organism: Lysobacteraceae bacterium (assembly GCA_020201295.1). Lineage (GTDB taxonomy): Bacteria > Pseudomonadota > Gammaproteobacteria > DSM-19610 > DSM-19610 > JAIVHA01. The sequence goes on from JAIVHA010000224.1 coordinate 8,315, forward strand.
ATCAGACCTATCTATTAACTGGTTTTCTTGGCGTCCTTGGCGCCTTGGCGGTTCAAACAATCTTGGCGCTCTTGGCGTCTTGGCGGTTTATAAAGAGTTTAAACCCATGGCAGAAACCAAAATCGTAGTCCTGGACGACGACCCCACCGGTTCGCAGACGGTGCACAGCTGCCTGTTGCTCACGCGTTGGGATGTCGCCACCCTGCGCGAGGCGCTGCTGGACGAAGCGCCGCTGTTCTTCGTGCTTACCAATACCCGCGGCATGAGCGCGGCACACGCCAGCGTGCTCACTCGCGAGGTATGTCAGAACCTCCAGCAGGCCCTGCGGGAACTGGCGGACAATGGTCGCGTGATCGAGCCCATCCTGGTCAGCCGTTCCGATTCCACCCTGCGCGGACATTATCCCGTCGAGACCGACATCATCGCCGAGGAACTGGGACCCTTCGATGCCCACTTCCTCATCCCGGCCTTCATCGAGGGTGGGCGTATCACCCGCGATGGGATGCATTACCTGATGGTGGATGGCGAGCCGGTGCCGGTGAACGAAACCGAATTCGCGCGCGATTCGGTGTTCGGCTACCGAAATGCGTTCCTGCCCGCCTATGTGGAAGAGAAGACCCATGGCCGCATACGCGCCGACCAGGTGGAACGCTTCGGCCTGGCCGAGATACGCAGCGGCTGCCTGGAACGTCTGCTGGGCCTGTCCGGCAATGTCGCCTGCGTCGTCGATGCCGAGAATCACGAGGATCTGGCCGCCTTTGCCGCCGACCTGAACGCCGCGGCCCGCCAGGGCAAGCGTTTCCTGTGTCGCAGTGCCGCCGGCATCGTCAGCGCCCTGGCCGCCCTGCCACCGCAACCGGTGGCCGCGCAAGACATGCGCCAGTATGTGCGTGGTGGACGCGCCGGTGCCGTACTGGTGGGCTCCCATGTGAGCAAGACCACCCGCCAGCTGCAACAGCTGCTGGCACCCGGCTGCTCGGTGGTACGCTGCCCCGACGATCATCCCCAGTTTCCCGGGCTGCCGGTGGTGATCTTCCCCGGCAATGTCGGCGACGACCCGGCGCTGGCCATGGCCTACCGCCGGTTGGCCGGTACCTGATCAGGGAAGATCCTGCTCCGTTCTCACACCGGCTTCGATCGTCACATTGGTGGCGGGTGTAAAGAAGCTGATGGCGTCTGCGGTATCGGGGTCGTCCAGGTGTGCTTCACAGGTGAGGGCAAGGGTATACCCGCCCGGCGGCAGATGGCCGATTCTGTATGGTGCCCGCCGTGGTCATACCGCCCCGGAAGCCGGACCCGTCTCAAGCCCCATGGGATTCGTACAGGGCGTCGATACGCGGCGCAAACTGCTTCAGGATCCGCGCCCGTTTCATCTTCAGGGTCGGTGTCATCAGCCCATCCTCGACGGTCCAGGGTTCCAGGGTCGGGATCAGCCGCCGCACCTGGGCATAGCCCGGGAACTCCTTCAGCTGGTGGGAGATGCGCGCGCGCAGGGCTTTCTCCACGAAGCGGCTGTTGAGGTCTTCCTCGCTGCGCGGGTCCACATCCAGCTCATCGGCCAGCGCGTTCCATTCCTCGGGATTGAGCACCAGCAGGGCGGTAAGACAGGAACGCCCTTCTCCCAGGATCATCACCTGGTCAAAGAGCGGATCGAGGGCGATGGCCATCTCCATGTCTGCCGGCGGCACTTTCTCGCCGTTGCCGAGCACGATGATCTCCTTGATGCGGCCGGTGATGTACAGGTGCCCCGTTTCGTCCATGCGTGCCTTGTCGCCGCTGTGCAGCCAGCCCTCGGCATCGATGGCGGCAGAGGTAGCCTCCTCGTTGTTCCAGTAGCCCAGCATCACCGCGGGACTGCGGGTGAGCAGTTCATCACGATCCCCGATGCGCACCTCCACGCCCGGCAGGGGCGTGCCGATGCTGGCGGGGATGTTGTCGTCCGGGCGGTTGACGCTGATGACGGGGCTGGCCTCGGTCATGCCATAGCCATGGAACACCGGCAGGCCCAGGCCGACGAAAAACCGTGCAATGGGCGGCGGCAGGGGCGCCCCGCCACACACCGCGTAGCGCAGCCGGCCACCCAGGCGCTCCAGCACCTTGATGGCCACCAGGCGATGCAACAGCGGCCACAGCAGCAGAGAGGGACTCCAGCGAGCGCGGCCCTGGCCACGTTCGAAGCGCCGCCAGCCCACCGCCACGGTGAGCGCGAACAGGCGCCGGGCCAAGGGCGACTTCTCCTTCAGGCCCGCCTGGATGCGCCCATAGACCCGCTCGTAGATGCGCGGCACGGAAATGAGCACCGTGGGCCGCAACTGGCGCAGGTCCTCGGCCAGGGTCTGCACGGAGCGGGCATAGGCCACCTGGGCGCCCACGAGCATGGGC
>JAIVHA010000075.1 GCA_020201295.1 Lysobacteraceae bacterium
CTGGCCATGGCCACCCAGTAGCGCACCGTATTCACCAGCAGCTTTTCACTGATGGGCTTGATCAGACATTCGTTCAGGCCCATGTCGAGCAGGCGCTCCCGTTCACCCGGCATGGCATTGGCCGTCAGCGCCACCACGGGCGTGTCGCGGTTGGGTCCATTCCCGGCACGAATCCGTCGGGTCACCTCGGCACCACTGAGGATGGGCATTTGAATGTCCATCAGGATGAGATCGAAGGGTCGGCGCTGGGCGAATTCCAGGGCCTCCTGGCCATTGGCTGCGGCACTGACCTCGGCTCCATGCTGCAATAGTTGGGTGGTGAGCAGTTTGCGGTTGATGGCATGGTCATCGGCAAGCAGTACCCTGACACCCTGTAGCAGGGTGGCTTGGTGCATGGTGGGCGGTGTGCGATCCTGATTTTCCTGATCCTGCTGTCGACCCAGCAGGCGCAGCAGTTCCCGGTACAGGGTATCGAAGCGCACCGGTTTTCCCAGGCAGGAATCCGCGCCCAGGGCGCATAGCCGTTGCATATGCTCGCGGTCGGAACTGTTGACCAGCAGCATGACGCAAGCCTTGCTCCTGGCGCGCAGTTCCCCCATGAGCTGTTCCGGCGTTCCGTCCCGGCCGCTGTTCAGGCCGATCACGATCAGGTCCCCGTCACCGATCTGTGCCGCCCTGAGCTGATCATAGTCCTCCAGCTCCGTGACGCGCAGGTCCCAGCCCTGCAGCATGTGCAGCATCGCCAGCCGGGCGGTGGGGTGGGGTTCGCACAATAGCACCCGCATATGTCCGAAGGGCAATGGCGATGGTGGCAGGTCGACGGTTTGCTGCTTGCGGCAGGGCAGGGTGAAATAGAAAGTCGAGCCGACACCCGGTGTGCTTTCCAATCCGATGGTGCCGCCCATGTGTTCCACCAGGTTGCGGGTGATGACCAGGCCCAGGCCGGTGCCGCCGAAACGGCGCGTGGCGGAGGTGTCGGCCTGGCTGAAGGCGATGAACAGACGCTTCTGCTCCGCTTCCGTAAGGCCAATGCCGGTGTCATTGACCTGGTAGCGCAACCAGGCGCGATCCGGTTCATCCTTTTCCAGCATCACCCGGATCACCACGCTGCCGTGATTGGTGAACTTGATGGCGTTGCCCACCAGGTTCAGCAATACCTGACGCAGGCGAATGGGGTCGCCCAGCAGCGCCCGTGGCACATCGTCATAGATGAGTGAAACCAGTTCCAGCTCTTTCTCGTGGGCGGCCGGCTCGAGGAGTATCAGCGCATCTTCCAGGGTTTCACGCAGATCGAAGGGCAGTTCGTCGATGTACAGCTTGCCCGATTCGATCTTGGAGAAATCCAGGATGTCATTGACGATGGTGAGCAGGTTGGTGGTGGACTGGCGGATGGTGCGGATATAGTCGCGCTGCTCCTCGTCGATGGGGGTGCGCAGCAGGAGATCGGCGAAACCCAGGATGCCGTTCATGGGCGTGCGGATCTCGTGACTCATGTTGGCCAGGAATTCCGACTTGACCTTGTTGGCCTGTTCGGCGCGTTTGCGCGCCTCGACCAGTTCGAGATTCTGCGCATTCATGGTGTCCAGGGTCTCGCGCAGCTCCCGGGTAGCCTGTTCCACCTGGTCCTGGAGTTCGGCACGATTCTGCTCCAGGGCTTCGGCCATGGTGTTGATGCCTTGCTCCAGGTGACCGAGTTCACCCCGGGCGCCAGTGTTCACCCGGGCCTCGAGGTCACCCTGGCCGAGCCGTTCCACGGCACGGTTGAGGTCCAGTACCGGGCGGATGATGTTGGCCCCGATGCGGGCCCCCAGCAGGCTGCTGAACACCACCAGGCCCAGGGTGATGAGGCTGCTGTGGATCAACACCTGGCGTTGCCGGGCGCGCGTGGCGATGGGTGACATCTCCACGGTCACCGAGCCGAGGATGTGCTGTCGTTCTTCGCGCTGCCGGGAAGGGCCGCTCATGGGGCTGAGCAGTTCATCATAGGTATCGGTGATCAGGCGGGTCTGAATCACCGGCACCCGGAACATCAGGTCCGGCTGGGGATGTGCCTCGGGCGTGCTCAGGTCGTCATGTTTGGCTTCCACCAGCAATTTGCCGTCCACATCGGCGATCATCACATGGGCCACGTCGGCCTCGCGCAGGGCGGCCTCGGCCTGTTGTTGCAACAGGCCGAGATCACCGGCGAATACGCCGAATTCACTGGCGGGTGCCAGCTGGTTGGCGATGGCCTGGCCACGGTCACGCAGGGACTGGTCCAGATCCTTGAGTCGGGTATGGGTGAAGTAGCCGCTGAGCAGCAGGGACAGGGCCACCACCGGCAGAATGGCCAGCAGCAGTACCCGGCTGCGAATGCCTTGTCCTGTCATGGCTGGGCCTCCAGTGTCTGCAGGCTGTGCAGCAGATCGGTTTCGCCGGGAATCCGCAGGCCCAGGGATCGGGCCACCTGGTGGTTCACCGCCACGCTGTAATACTCGGGGTGCCGCGCTGGCGGCAACAAGCGTCCGGGTTCCGCCAGCAGGGACGCGATCCAGTACGCCGCCTGGGTGGCGATCTGTTCCGGCGTGGAATAGACCGCCGCAAGGGCACCGGCGCGTACATAGCCCGGCGAAAAACCGATCATGGGCACTTCACGGCGGTAGCTGGTGAGCAGTATGCCCTGCAGATTCTGGCGGTTGAAGACCTGTTGGTCGGGCACGGCCAGCAGCACCTCGCTTTGCTCCAGCAGGCGGCGCAGCGGTCCCAGGTAGTTACCCGCTTCTGGTACCAGCCCGATCTGGGCCTGCCATTGCTGCTGGCCAATGGCAGTCTCTACCTCGGCCTGCAACTCCCGGGACGTTGTACCGAGCAGGATGCCGATACGCTCCACTCCTGGCAGGGCGAGCCGGATCAGGTTCAGCTGGCGCTGCCAGGGCTGGTCGATGAAGATCGCGCTATGGTGTGCTTCGCCAGCGACTGGCCCTGGCGGGAAGGGGTACCCGGTGGACGGGACCAGGACATGCAGGACCTGGTGCCTGGCCGGCAGGCGGTCCACGAGCCGCGACGCCTGGCTACCGATGGGGACGACCAGGTCGGCCTTGGCGATGGCGTGGTAGTCCGGATCGTCCGCCAGGCTTTGTCCCAGCTGGTGGGGCTGGTCGCTGAGCTGGGGCAATTCTGTTTGCAGGGCCTGGGCCAGGGCCTGGTAGGGACCGTTGCGTTCACTCAACAGCAGCTCGATACGGTAGGGCTGGTCAGCGGCCGAGGCCAGGCCGACCAGCAGCAAACCGGCTACGGGCAGCAGCCGGTGCCAACGCCCGATCATGGCGCAGGCACCGCGCGGCATGCGAATTGTCCCCAAAAATTCCAGCAATGAAAATCCTGCCAATGTACTGCCGATGTCGTTTTCGTCGTATGTATAGTTATAGCGGTATCTGGTTCAGCTTGCCGTGGGCAGGGCCTTTCCCCAAAGGCACCTGGCCGTGCTGCGCCCGTGGCTAGTCTGGTGCCAGGCTCAACTGGATAAAGATCCGGGGATCGAAACGGTTGCCGCGCCGGAACTCCACGTGATCCCCCAGAATATTCTGCCCCACCAGTGCCAGCTGGGCTCTCTGGTGGCCCAGGCGGAAGCCCTTGGCGAACCGCAGGTCCAGGCGGCTGATGGCATCGATGGATTCCCATTCCAGCCATTGCATGCGCTCGGTATAGTGCCAGGCCAGGCTGGCATCGATCCGGCGTGGGAATCGGTGGCTGGCGAACAGCAGGTAGCTGTTGCGCGGCGCGCTCTGGCTGAATTCCTCCTGCACGTCATCGCTGTCGATGTCGATATAGGCATGGCCGAAACGGACCATGGTATGGGTGGAGGGGCGCCAGTCCAGCTGGGTCTCGATACCCTGCAGGCGGGCCCGGACGTTGGGGATGGCCAGGTTGGCGTCGATGCTACCCACCAGGTGGCCGAATTCCTCGATCATGGCCGGCGTGCGCGAGGCCCGCGACCAGGCGGCGCGCAGACTGTGCCGGTCGTGCAGGCGGTAGTTCGCCGCCAGCCGTGGCGACAGGTCATGGCCGATGATGTCGTTATGCTCCAGCATGGTGCCCAGGTTGAGCTTCAGTCGATCCGTGACGGGTACCTCGGCATTGCCGAACACCCGGTAGAGGTGGTGGTAGAGCCAATCGTCGCGGTTGAACCACCCTTCCGAGCGCACCCGGTCCATGCGCAGGCTCCCGCCCCACACGAAGCGGGTACCCTGGGCAGGGCTGTAGCGGTGTTGGACCTCCAGATCGTGACGCTGGGTGCGCAGGTAGCCGTCGAGCAGGGCGCTGGCGGTCAGTGTGCCCTCCAGGGGGATGCCGGTCAGCTGGTTCACAGTGGCGGCATCCAGGGCCTCTGTTACGGGCCCTATCAGCACTTCGTCCCGGGTCACATGTTCATCGCGGTGGAATTGGACATGGAATTCATGTCCTGTCGCGTTGCTGCGTTCCCAGCGCAGTTGCACGAAGTTGTTTTCCTTGTCCTGGGTGCGGGGCGGGTCGGACAGGTCCGAGAACAGGGCGCCTTTGCCCTGCGGGGATTCGGCGATGCCGGCCTGGATCTCCCAGCGGTCGGTGGCATTGAACTGATAGTCGGCGCGGCCGGTCAGGCGCCGCCCCCGGCTCCAGTCATGGTTGTCCCAGATGCGGTCGCGGTAACGGGTGACACCGTCGAAGCCGCTGTCCTGCTGGTACTGGAAGCTGATGCGGTAATCCAGGGCCCCCTGGCGGCCGCCATGGCGCAGCAGGACGTCGCCGATGTCGTCGCTGCCGCGGGTCAGCCTGGTATAGATACCCTGTTCCTCGGCGGCGTGGCGGGGGTGGTGATTGCCGGTGGCGAAGCCGGTCACCATGCCCGGCACCAGGCGCAGCACGTCCACCAGGGTGCGGGCGCCGCTGGCCTCGATCATGTGGCGGTCGATGACGGTGACCGCGGCGGGGGTGTCGTGGCGGGACTGCTTCAGGCGCGTGGCGGACAGCACTACCGGCAACTCCGCCAGGAAGGCGGCCTCGTCGTACTGCGCGAGCAGGCCGGGTGCCGGCAGGGCAAGCCCCAGGGCCAGAAGGGGCGGACCCAGGCGTGACCGGGGGCGTGGTGAACCAGGGCTGTGGTACTTCATGGAAAGTCGGACTCCGTTACCTTGGTACCCCCCGAGCACACCGCTACCGTCCTGCCGGTATGACGAGTCGATCAGAGGGGTTCCTGTACGTTATTGTGTTCTACGACGCGGCCTTCCCATGCGGCGCCAGCTGCGAAATGAGGCCCTATGGTGCAGGGTTTTGCCCGGCAGGTCAAAGGGCAAGCTTCTGTTTTGTGGCAGGAATACGTACACTCGCGCGATGGACTACCGAACCCTGGAAGACTTCGTCGGCAATACCCCGCTGGTGGCCTTGCAGCGCCTGCCCGGCGCCACCTCCAACCGCATACTGGTCAAGCTGGAGGGCAACAACCCGGCCGGTTCCGTCAAGGACCGCCCGGCCCTGAGCATGATCCACCATGCCGAGGCGCGCGGCGAGATCCGCCCCGGCGACACCCTCATCGAAGCCACCAGCGGCAATACCGGCATCGCCCTGGCCATGGCGGCCGCCATGAAGGGCTACCACATGGTTTTGATCATGCCCGAGCACATGAGCCTGGAACGGCGCGCCACCATGAAGGCCTTCGGCGCCGAGATCATCCTGGTCACCCGCGAGCAGAGCATGGAGGGCGCACGCGACCTGGCCAAGGCCATGGAGGCGGAAGGCAAGGGCAAGGTGCTGGACCAGTTTTCCAACCCCGACAACCCGCTGGCCCATTACGAGGGCACCGGCCCCGAGATCTGGCGCGACACCGCGGGTCACATCACCCATTTCGTCAGCTCCATGGGCACCACCGGTACCATCATGGGCACCTCCCGTTATCTCAAGGAAGTGAACCCGGCGATCCAGGTCATCGGCGTGCAGCCCACCGAGGGCGCCTCCATCCCCGGCATCCGCCGCTGGCCCGAGGCCTATCTGCCATCCATCTATGAGGCCGCGCGAGTGGATCGCGTGATCGACGTGAACCAGCAGGATGCCGAAGACACCACCCGCGCCCTGGCGGCGCGCGAGGGCATCTTCTGCGGCATCTCCTCCGGTGGCGCCGTGGCCGCCGCCCTGCAGTTGTCCCGGGAGGTGGAGGACGCGGTCATCGTTTCCATCGTCTGTGATCGTGGCGACCGCTATCTCTCCACCGGGGTCTTCCCCGCCTGAGCTATGGCTAGCCCGCATATCTCACCGCCAGTCATGCCGTGCCCTGGGGCCGTCGCAGCAGAAGGGCGGTGAGGTATGCAGGCTAGGGCCCGCCATTCGCGGCCGGGCATCTGCCTTGTGGCCCTGCTGTCCGCCCTCGTCACCCTGCCGGCACAGGCCCTGGAGGGCCTGACCCTGGTCCTGGGTGATCTGCAGGGAGCGGGCTGGTCCCTGCAGGAACTCAGTCTCGACATTGACTGGCACGATGATGGTGGCCTGCGGACACGGCTGCGGGCGGCCCGTGCCAGTCTGCCACCACCGCTCGGTGTGGTGCATGACCTGCAGCTCGACTGCGCGCGTCTCGACCTGCAGGCCACCCGCATCCGCTGCCAGCAGGGCCGGCTGCAGGCCGAGTCCGACTGGCTGCCGGGGCTCAGCGCTGGGCTCGACTGGGAGCTGGACCGGGGCACCGGTGCCCTGCAGCTCCAGCTGCATGACCTGCGCACCCCTCATGGCCGGCTGGATGCGGCCCTGCAGCTGCAGGATGGGGGGTGGCAGGCAAGCCTCGATATCCACGAACTGGAACTGGCCGGCCTGCCGGCCCTCGCGGCGCCCTGGTATGCCGAGGCACAGGACTGGGGCCTGCAGGGCCGGCTACAGGGCCAGCTGCGCCTGGCGGGGCGGGACACGACGCCGGC
>JAIVHA010000076.1 GCA_020201295.1 Lysobacteraceae bacterium
CCCGTCGATGACCTCGGCGGTGACCTCCTCGCCGCGATGGGCGGGAAGGCAATGCATGAACAGGGCATCCGTGGCTGCCTGCTGCATCACGGTCGCGTTCACCTGGTAGTCGGTAAATATACGTGTGCGCTTCTTTTGTTCGTTTTCCTGGCCCATGCTGGTCCAGACATCGGTCACCACCAGGTGCGCGCCACTGGCGGCTTCCAGGGGGTCATGCAGGATGCTCACCCGGCCATCCGCGCCCGCCACCACGCCGGCATCGGGCGCGTAGCCGGGCGGGCAGGCGATGTTCAACTGGAAGTCATACTGGCGGGCGGCGTTGATGTAGGACTGACACATATTGTTGCCATCGCCGATCCAGGCCACGGTCTTGCCCCGGATATCGCCGCGATGTTCGTGGAAAGTCTGCATGTCGGCCAGCAACTGGCAGGGGTGGAACAGGTCGGTCAGGGCGTTGATCACCGGCTTGCTGGAGTTGGCGCTGAAGCGCTGCACCGTGTCGTGGTCGAAGGTGCGGATCATAATGATATCCACCATGCTGGACAGCACCCGGGCGCTGTCCTCTACCGGTTCGCCACGGCCCAGCTGGGTGTCGCGTGGTGACAGGAACATGGCTTGCCCACCGAGTTGTGCCATGCCGGCCTCGAAGGACACCCGGGTGCGGGTCGAGGATTTTTCGAAAATCATCGCCAGTACCTTGCCGCGCAGCGGTTCGTGGGCCTCGCCGCGCTTGTGCATGGCCTTGAGTTCGATGCCGCGCCGGATCAGGTACTGCAGCTCTTCCGAGCTGAGGTCGAGCAGGGTAAGGAAATGTCGCACGCTCATATTCAGTCCTGCCGCAGGAAGTCCCGTGCCAGGTCGCTGACGCGGGCCACGATCTCGTCAGCCTGGTCATCGCTGATGATCAACGGTGGCAGCAGGCGGATCACCCGTTCGGCAGTGACATTGATCAGCAGGCCCTGTTCCAGGGCCTTGCCCACCAGGGCCGCGCAGGGACGGTCCAGCTCCACGGCCAGCATCAGCCCCTTGGCGCGGATTTCCACCACGCCCGCGACATCTGCCAGGGCGGCATGCAGTCCGGCCTGCATGCGTTCGCCCAGGGCCAGGGCGCGGGCGATGAGGTTATCCTGTTCGATGCTGTCGAGCACCGCCAGGGCGGCGCGCATGGCCAGCGGGTTGCCCCCGAAGGTGGAACCATGGTTGCCGGGCTTGAACAGCTCGGCGGCCTCGCCCCGCGCCAGGCAGGCACCCACGGGTACGCCATTGCCGAGGCCCTTGGCCAGGGTCATGACATCGGGCAGCACGCCGCTGTGCTGGAAAGCGAACCAGTGGCCGGTGCGGGCCATGCCGGTCTGGATCTCGTCCAGCATCATCAGCCAACCCTGCTCGTCACACAGTTGACGGATACCGGCCAGGTAATCGGCACCGGGCACCTGGATGCCGCCTTCGCCCTGTATTGGTTCCACCAGGATGGCGGCGATGCTGTTGCTGTTGGCGGCCACGTTGCGCATGGCTTCCAGGTCGTTGTAGGGCACGCGCACGAAGCCCTGCACCAGTGGCTCGAAACCGGCCTGCACCTTACGGCTGCCGGTGGCGGACAGGGTGGCCAGGGTGCGGCCGTGGAAGCTGCTCTCGGTGACGATGATCTGCGGTGCCTGGATATCTTTTTTATGGCCATGCAACCGCGCCAGCTTGATGGCTGCTTCGTTGGCCTCGGCACCGGAATTGCAGAAGAAGGCCCGATCCAGGCCGGAAAGCCGGCACAGCCGCTCGCCCAATTGCTCCTGGGCCGGAATGCGGTAGATGTTGGATGTATGCACCAGGGTGCCGGCCTGTTCACAGAGGGCACGGGTCACGGCCGGGTGGGCATGACCGAGGCCGCACACGGCCACGCCGGCGAGGGCGTCGAGATATTGCTTGCCCTCGGCATCCCACAGCAGGGCACCTTCGCCACGCACGAAGGCTACGGCCTGGCGGTTGTAATTGTTCATCAAGTGGTCGGACATGTTTGGGAACCCCCAAAAACAAAAGGCAGGCTCCTGGCCCAATTCCCGAAGGGCCGTCGGTAGCGAGGCGCCTGAACCAGGAAACTTTTGGGCTGACAGAGACCGCCAGTGCAAAGCGGAAATTCTATAGATATGTGCCGCTCCAGGCAAACTGTGGACCTGATTCGCCGGCTATCATCTAAGATCATGATTATTGAGTTGATCTGTCATGGATTATATAGGCATCTGAAACGCGAAAACCCGGCCGGAGCCGGGTTTTCGCGTTTCCAGCACCCTTGTGGGACTAGAAGGGCAGTCCGTGTCCGTGGGCGGTCATGGCCAGGATCATGGGGATGGACAGCAGGGTGTTGGTGCGCGAGGCCATCAGGGCCACCTTCTTGGCCTTGGCGATCTCTTCGGGGCTGGCCGGGGTGGCGGTCAGGCCCAGGATCTTCTTCTGGTTCGGCCAGATCAGCACCCAGACATTGAACAGCATGATGGTACCGAGCCAGGCGCCCACACCGATGACTTCAAAACCGGTCTGGAAGGCAAAGGCGGCATGGATTCCGGAGCCCGGTCCCATGTGCATGGCTTCCAGCGCCAGGGCGCCGGTGATCCAGGTGGCGACGGCGGCCCAGCGGAACCAGAGCAGGGCGCGGGGGGCTACATACTTGTTGATGGCGGCGGGGCCGGGGCCACCGTTATTGGCCTCGCCGGCCGCCTGGCCCACGGCCGGCACCTGCACGAAGTTGAAATAGTAGAGCAGGCCGATCCAGGCAATACCCACCAGTACGTGGAGCCAGACCCAGACTTCCCAGGGATTCGGGTTGATGCTGATGAAACCGGGATTCAGCGCAAAGGTGATCACGATCGCCAGTATGAAACCGGAGATGATGGTACCGAGGATGGAATTCAGCGGATTCATGGTTGCTTCTCCTAATTGCCGCGGGTGGCGTTGCTTGTTGGTCGTTAATAGCCGAGTATTTTGCTAAGGTTTGCGAGAATACGGCAGGAAGTTGCGGATTGCAATAGCAAAAACCTGGCGCTTTGCCATGATCCAGGTCAAGGCGGGGGACATCGCAGGGCGGATTTTTCATGCATAATGGCGGCCAATCCAAGCCGGGGAACCCGCTGATGAACCGATCCTGCCTGCCCCTCCTGTTGCTGATCATGGTCGCGGCCACTACCAGTGGTTGCGGCGCCCTGGTGGTCGGCGGTGCCGCCACCGGCGGCTATTACGTGGCGCAGGACGAGCGCAGCTTGGAACAGATCTCCCGTGATGCCTCCATTACCTCCCGGATCAATGCCAGCTATGTGAAGGATGACCTGGTCAGTGCCATGGATGTGAATGTGGATACCTATAATGGGGTGGTCACGCTGCGCGGCACGGTGCCCAGCAGCCGGGCGGCGCATCGTGCGGTCGAGCTGGCGCGCGCCGCCAAGGGCGTGACACGGGTGATTTCCCGACTGACCGTGGTGCAGTAGCGAGGGACAGTCTGTATGTGCGGTATCTGTGGTGAACTGCGGCTCGATGGCCGGGTGGCGGACCTGGCCCATGTGGGGCGCATGATGGAACGCCTGGAGCGGCGCGGTCCGGACCACGAGGGTAGTCATTCGGATGGACCCCTGGCCTTCGGCCATCGCCGCCTGTCCATCATCGACCTGTCCAACCGTTCCAACCAGCCGCTCATCGACACCGACCTGGACCTGGTGCTGGTGTTCAACGGCACCATCTACAACTACAAGGAACTGCGCGCCGAACTGGTTACCCGGGGCTATCACTTCTTTTCCGAGGGCGACAGCGAAACCATTCTCAAGGCCTATGCCGAGTGGGGCGAGGACTGTGTCTCTCACCTGCACGGCATGTTTGCCT
>JAIVHA010000225.1 GCA_020201295.1 Lysobacteraceae bacterium
TTGTAGTTGGGGGTGTCGGCGTTGGCCATGTTGGAGGCCAGCAGTTCGGCACGCTTGCCGCGCAGCTCCAACGCGGTGGACAGGTTCCCCAGGTAGCTGTCGAGATTGATCGGCATGTCGGCTGGTCCAAAACGGTTCGTTGCCAGAATCCTAGCAACGGCCGTGCCAACAGGAGAATTTCATTTAAAACTAGTAGTTAGCTTGAGATGGGTGCGGCAAGACCGCTTGCCGGGCGGCAAGGCCTGGCCGCCGGCGGCAAGATAGCGAGAAACGGGGAGCGGGTTTGGCCTGTAGGAGCGGCCTCTGGCCGCGAAGCGCCGTGGCACATCCGGTTCGCGGCCAAAGGCCGCTCCTACAGCGAAGCGCCGTGGCACATCCGGTTCGCGGCCAGAGGCCGCTCCTACAGCGAACCGTGGTGGCACCCCGGTTCGCGGCCAAAGGCCGCTCCTACAGGAGGCGGCGGATATTCAGCGCAGCAGTTCCTTGACCCGGTAGATGACCCCGGGTTGGCAGCGCTCCATGGTGAATTCATCGGAGTACTGGGTGATGGACTCGGAGGCCCCCAGCACCAGGTAACCACCGGGATTCAGTGCCCGGGCCATGCGCGCCAGGATGCCGGTCTTCAGTTCCGAGGAGAAATAGATGAGTACGTTGCGGCAGAAGATCACATCGAAACGCCCCAGGGTGGCATAGCTCTGCAGCAGGTTGGCCTGGGTGAAGCGCGTGCGGCAGCGGATATCGGGTTTGACCTGCCAGCGCTCCGACCAGTGCAGCGGGTCACGGACGAAAAAACGCTGGCGCCGCTCGGCGGACAGGCCACGACTCAGGGCCAGGCTGTCATAGACCCCGGCGCGTGCCTCCTCCAGCACCCGGGAGGAGATGTCCGTGCCGGTGATCTGCACCTCCATGCCGGCAGCGGCACGATTGGCGGCCTGGAACTCCTCGGTCACCATGCTGATGGAATAGGGTTCCTGGCCCGTGGAACAGGCCGCCGACCAGACGCGGGCCTGGCGCAGCTTGCGGCTCAACAGGTCCGGCAGGATGCGATTGTGGAAAATATCGAAAGGATGCCGGTCGCGAAACCAGAAGGTTTCGTTGGTGGCCATGGCCTCCACCACCTGCTCGCGCAGCGGTCCGCCGCGCTCTTCCTTCAGCTTGCGTACCAATTCGCCAAGGGAACCGAGATGGGCCTCGTTGAGCACCTTGCCCAGGCGGCTCATGACCAGGTACTGCTTGTTGTCACCCAGCACGATGCCACAGGCCTGTTCCAGAAAGACCCGAAAGGCTTCGTACTCGCCGGGGGCGAAGCGTGCATCCTTCAATCGAATGATTCCTTAGCGCGGCACGGGAAGGAATGTACCGGCGCGGCGCCGGCACGGCAAGTCCGAAGCAGACCGTTCGCGGCCCTCATCCGGCGCTGCACGCCAGCTTCTCCCAGAGGGAGAAGGTGGCAAGTGTTGCTGTGCAACGTCCTGCCTAGGCACGCTGCTCCTTCCAGGTCTTCATCTGCTTAAGCACCGCCCCGGCGAGGATATCCGGCTGGAACTTGGCGATGAATTCATCAGCACCCACCTTCTCCACCATGGCGTTGTTGAACACCCCGCTGAGCGAGGTGTGCAGCAGGATGTACAGATCCTTGAAGCGCGGATCGGCACGTACGCTGGTGGTGAAGGTATAGCCATCCATCTCCGGCATCTCCACGTCGGAGATCACCATGAAGATGCGCTCGGTAACCGCCGCTCCTTCCTCGTCGGCCCAGGCCTGCAACTGCTCCAGGGCCTCGCGGCCATCCCGGGCCAGGGTGCAGCTGACGCCGAGCTGGTCGAGGGTGCGCTTGATCTGGTTGCGGGCCACGGAGGAATCATCGGCCACCAGTACATGCTGGGGCAGCTCCGTCGCATCGCCCTTGCCCACCGACTCCAGCAGTTCGCCGGACACGGTATCCCGGGAACCAATGGCCTCGACCAGCACCTTTTCCACATCGATGATCTCCACCAGTTTCTCATCCACCCGGGTCACGGCGGTCAGGTAGTGGCCGCGGCCGGTACCGCGGGGCGGGGGCAGGATCTCTTCCCAATTCATGTTGACGATGCGGTCCACCCCATTGACCAGGAAACCCTGGGTGCTGCAGTTGTACTCGGTGACCACCACGAAACGCCCCTCCACCTGGGGCTGGGGCGGGCCGCCGATGGCCATGGACAGGTCCATGACCGGGATGGTCTTGCCGCGCATATTGGCGATGCCGCGGATGATGCGGTTGGACTTGGGCACGGCGGTCAGGGGCGGGCACTGGATGACTTCCTGCACCTTGAACACATTGATGCCGAACAGCTGTTTGCCGGACAGGCGAAACAACAGCAGCTCCAGCCGGTTATGGCCGGCGAGCCGGGTGCGCATATCGACATTTGCCAGTAATCCACTCATGGGGTTCTCCGCCTGTACCGTTTTCCCTGACTTGCTGTGCGCGCTATCGGCGCGGCACCGGCTTCCTTTACTGACCGGACACCCCGGCACGGGATTTGCATTTGTCTGCCTGGGGGACACGCGATCGTACTGGTCCGGGCCCCGGCAAACCATGGGAGCCAACGATGAACGACCGTATCAGCCACTCTGGAATCCTCCTGGCCGTCGTCATGCTTATGTCGACAACTTTCTGTAAAGCTGAGGATTTCCAACAACAGGACGAAATCATCGCCAGTGCCCGCGCCTTCCTGGAGGCGGAACAGCTGGTGGCCCTGGACCGTGCCGGCGAGGTGCGAATGGGGCGACTCGACCCGCGGCTGAGACTTGCCGCCTGCGACGGCAAACTGGAGGCCTTTCTGCCGCCCGGGGCCCAGGCCATGGGCAACACCACCGTCGGGGTGCGTTGTCCGGTCCCGTCCTGGACCCTCTATCTATCCGCACAGGTGATCGTGCAGGGCCAGGTCCTGGTCACCACCCGCCCCCTGGCGCGCGGCGAACGACTCACCGAGGAGCACGTGCAACTGGTGGAGCGCGACCTGGCCAGCCTGCCAAGGGGCTATTTCGAAGCGGCGCAGCCGGTCCTCGGCCAACAGGCCCGTCGCCACCTGGCGGCCGACACCGTCCTCAACCCTCAATTGATCGAGGCGCCGCGGCTGGTACGGCGTGGCGAGGAAGTCACCCTGGTGGCCGGCAGCAACGGTTTCGCCATTCGCTCGCGGGGCCAGGCCATGGCCGACGGCAGCTCCGGCGAGGTCATCCGGGTTCGCAGCCGTGACTCCAAACGCATCATCGAAGGAAGGGTACTGTCCGCGGGCGTCGTAAAAGTGACGCTTTGACGATACATGCTTAAAATGGCCCTAAAGTAATTGAATCGATTGACGATACAAAAACCGACACTCACAATGAAACGTCAAGAGGTGCCCAGTTATGGAAATTGAAAACAATCACTTGTCGATCCTTGCCCGGCAGGCCAACGGCGCGGCCAAGCCACGCGAAACGCCGCCGGAAACCGGCACCGGCCAGCAGGCCGATCCCGGCAAGGCAAGCGACAGTGTCAGCCTGACCCCCGCCGCCCAACTGCTGCGCGATGCCGCAAGCCGCGTTGCCGATGAACCGGTAGTGAACGCACAGCGGGTCGGCGCGGTACGCGAGTCCATCGCCGATGGCAGTTTCTACTTCGACCCGGCGCGCATCGCCGACCGCATGATGGGCATGGAACAAGCCCTCGCCCGCCTGCAGTAGAGGGATGAGCCGCGCGATGGATTTTCAACAAGTACATACCCTGCTGCAGGCGGAACTTGACTCGGTGCGCCAGCTGGCCACCTGCCTGGAACAGGAACAGCAGGCCCTGGCCACGCTGGACGGGCCCGCCCTGGAAGC
>JAIVHA010000077.1 GCA_020201295.1 Lysobacteraceae bacterium
GGTGAGCAGGGACTTCAGGCGTTCGCGGATCGGGGCGATGTAGGGCGTGAACAGGCCGGGCTGCAGGGCGTCGAGCAGCTGGTGGGAGGTGAGCAGGGCATAGAGTTCGTCCGGGCTGAACCAGAGGCCGGGCAGTTCGAAGCTGTCCTGGTCCTGGCCGGTGTAGTGGAAGCCGTTGCGGTCACGCACATATTCGACGGGGGCTCCGAAGTCATCGCGCAGTTCCGCGATCACCCGTCGCGCGGTGCGTTCGGAGCAGCCCAGTTCCTCCTGTATACGCACAAGCGGTACGGGCAGGCGCCGGGCACGGAACAGGTGGTGGAGCTTATAGATGCGATTGAGCTTGTCCATGCGTGTTTTTGTCGTTATTCACCGCTGCCAGCCTTTGCCGGTGCGGTGTATTCGTTATATGGGGCCGCCCGGGGCAGGGTAGCGCCATCAAATGTGTGTGAAAAGCTTTTTACATGGCACCGGCAGTCCTGGACGAGGCATGCGCGGCCGGAAAGAGGATGCACCCGGGTGGAAAGTAGGGATACACCTGCGGAGCCATCCACAGTATGATTCGGACCCAGGCATGGAAATTCTTGTTGTGGAACTGCGTGATTCTTGGAAAAAACAATCAAAAACAGTAAGTTGATATCATTCCTGAAGAGGGCGTGGGGCCGGTTGGGGTGGTATGATGGTCAGTCATATGAACCCGGCCAGCACAACCCCGTGAGTCATGACCGCCTCGGCCGCGGGACTTCGGCGCCCGCCATCATCCCCCGGTCCGACCATGTCATCTCCCGCAACGGTATCAGCCCCAACGCGGTGAAGGTCCTCTATCGCCTGAAGAATGCCGGCTACCAGGCCTTCCTGGTGGGTGGCGGGGTGCGCGACCTGCTGCTGGGACGTGAACCCAAGGACTTCGATATCGCCACCGACGCCCATCCCGAGGATGTGCGCCAGTTGTTCCGCAACTGCCGGCTGATCGGCCGGCGCTTCCGCCTCGCCCATGTGATCTTCGGCCGCGAGGTGATCGAGGTGGCCACATTCCGCGCCTGTCACGTACAGGAAGACGAAGACGATGCCATGCTGACCGACGCGGGCCGTATCCTGCGCGACAATGTCTATGGCACCCTCGAGGACGATGCCTGGCGCCGGGATTTCACCGTCAATGCCCTCTACTACAACATCGAGGATTTCTCGGTGGTGGATTACACGGGTGGCATGGCGGATATCAAGGCCGGCCTGCTGCGCCTGATCGGTGATCCCGAACAGCGTTTTCGCGAGGACGCCGTGCGCATGCTGCGCGCGGTGCGCTTCGCGGCCAAGCTCGGTTTCCGCATCGAGGAGCGCTGTGAAGCGAAGATGCATGAGTTGGCGCCCTTGCTCGGTGAGATTCCACCGGCACGCCTCTATGAAGAGGTGTTGAAGCTGTTCCTCGGCGGTACCGGCCTGGAGAGCTTCGAGAAGCTGCGTCACCATGGTCTGTTCGCCCAGCTGTTCCCCCTTACGGAGAAGGCCCTGGAGCGGGAGGGGCAGCATTTCCCCCTGACCCTGGTGACCCGCGCCCTGGAAAACACCGATGCACGCATTGCGGAGGACAAGCCGGTGACGCCCGCTTTCCTGTTCGCCGCCCTGTTGTGGGAACCCATGCGCCAGCGCTGGGAACAGTTGCAGAGCGAGGAGTTGTCACCCCTGGAGGCCATACAGGTGGCCGGCAACGAGATCGTCAGCCGGCAGGCGCAACACATCTCCATTCCCAAGCGCTTCACCCTGCCCATGCGCGAGATCTGGAACCTGCAGGTGCGGCTGGAACAGCGCCAGGGCAAGCGGCCCTTGCGCCTGTTGGGGCATCCGCGTTTCCGGGCCGGCTATGACTTCCTGTTGCTGCGCTGCGCCTCCGGCGAGGCGCCGGAGGAACTGGGGCAGTGGTGGACCGAGTTCCAGAAGCTGAATCCCGATGAGCAGGCCCAGGCAGCGGCGCCGGCGAAAACCGGCAAGAAGCGCCGCCGCCGCAGTCGCAAGCCTCGTGGCGCGGTGGCAGAGGGCCAGCCGTGATGGAAGCGATGGTCCGAGCCTACGTGGGGCTCGGCAGTAACCTGGACGATCCCCTGAATCAGTTGCGCCAGGCCCTGCGGGAACTGGATGGCCTGGCCCGGGTGCGCCTGGCGGCTGTATCCAGCCTGTACCGCAGCACGCCCATGGGGCCCGCCGATCAACCCGATTACCTCAATGCCGTGGCGGCGCTGGATACCAGCCTGGATGCCGATGGCTTGCTGGTGCTGCTGCAGGGCATCGAGGAATTCCATCATCGGGTACGTGGCATGCACTGGGGGCCGCGTACCCTGGACCTGGATCTGCTGCTCTATGGGGACCAGTGCATCGATACCGAACACCTGCGGGTGCCGCACCAGGGTTTGCAGGAGCGCAACTTCGTGCTCTACCCTTTGGCGGAGATCGCCCCGCCGGGGCTGGTGGTCCCGGGTCAGGGCCCCCTTGCCGAACTGCTGGCCCGTTGCCCGGAGACGGGCCTGGAACGGCTGGAAGAGGCCTTGCCATGAGCCTGCGCAATCCCGGCTTCATTGTCGTGGAAGGTCCCATCGGGGTGGGCAAGACCACCCTGGCGCGGCGCCTGGCGGAAACCTTCGGCAGTGAGCTGTTGCTGGAAGGCGCCGATGAGAATCCCTTCCTCAAGCGTTTTTACCGCGATCCCCGCCAGGGTGCCTTCCAGACCCAGTTGTTCTTTCTCATGCAGCGTGCCCAGCAGATGCAGTCGCTGCGCCAGGGCGACATGTTCCAGCCGGTGCGGGTGAGTGACTACCTCATGGACAAGGATCGGCTGTTTGCCCAGCTCACCCTGGATGACGAGGAATTCCGGCTCTACGAACAGGTGTACAGTCACCTCACCCTGGATATGCCCGTGCCGGACCTGGTGATCTACCTGCAGGCGCCGGTGGAGGTACTGATGCGGCGCATCGCCCAACGCGGCCGACCCTACGAGACCGGCATCGACGCCGACTACTTGCAGCGCCTGTCGGATGCCTATACCCGCTTCTTTTATTACTACGACACCGCGCCCCTGCTGATCGTCAATGCGGCGGTGATCGACCTGGCCAGCCGCGACGAGGACTACCAGTCCTTGCTGACGCGCATCGCCGAGGCCCGGAGCGGGCGGCAGTATTTCAACCCGGCCCCCCTTTCCCTGTAAGATTGCACCCTGCACAGGCCTCCTGTAACAGCCCGCTCCGCAGGCAAACCTGGTGCAGTGATCACTACTGACTCCTGAGTAATCCAGGCATTCCATATGTCTCAGCCCGATACTACCCCGGTCACTCCCGACACCCTGCTGGCCATGAAGCAGGCTGGCGAGAAGATCGTCAGCCTGACGGCCTACGATGCCGCCTTCGCGCACCTGCTGGAGGCGGCGGGTGTGGAGATCCTGTTGGTGGGGGATTCCCTGGGCATGGTGCTGCAGGGTCATGATTCTACCCGGCCGGTGACCCTGGAGCATATGATCTACCATGCGGCCTGCGTGACGCGCGCCAGTCGGCGGGCCTTGCGCGTGGTGGACATGCCCTGGCACAGCTATGACAGTCCCGATATCGCCCTG
Source organism: Lysobacteraceae bacterium (assembly GCA_020201295.1). Taxonomy (GTDB): domain Bacteria; phylum Pseudomonadota; class Gammaproteobacteria; order DSM-19610; family DSM-19610; genus JAIVHA01. The sequence continues at coordinate 3,596 of JAIVHA010000077.1, forward strand.
GCCAGTGCCCGCCGCCTGGTGGAAGAAGGCGGGGCGCAGCTGGTGAAGCTGGAGGGTGGCGGGGCGGTGCTGGAACAGGTGCGCCGGCTGTCCGCGGCGGGTATCGGTGTGTGCGGCCACCTGGGCCTGTTGCCCCAGTCCGTGGAGAGCCCGGATGGCTACCGGGTACAGGGGCGGGATGCGGAAGGCGCGGCGGCGATCCGCGCGGATGCCCTGGCCCTGCAGGAAGCGGTGCTGGTGCTGCATGACCTGCTGGGTGTGTCGCCCGGCCGGCGCCCGCGTTTCGTGCAGGATTTTCTCGCCGGCCGGGGCAGCGTGGCGGATGCCGTGCGCGCCTATGTGCGGGATGTGAAGGAAGGCCGGTTCCCCGGACCGGAACACAGCTATTAACCGGATATGAACCCTGTAGGAGCGGCCTTCGGGCGCGAACGGGTTGAGGCCATCCCGATTCGCGGCCGAAGGCCGCTCCTACAGGGGCCGTTGTACGCCATAATCGGAATTTGATTGGAATCAACCGCCCTACTGGGGAAGAACGACTTGGAAACCGTGACCACCATCGATATGCTGCGCGCCCGCATCCAGTTCTGGCGCCGCGGCAACCAGCGCATCGCCTTCGTGCCCACCATGGGCAATCTGCATGCCGGCCATCTGCGCCTGGTGGCGCGGGCGCGCGAGTTGGCCGAGCGGGTGGTGGTGAGTGTCTTCGTCAATCCCTTGCAGTTCGGTCCCAAGGAGGATTTGGCCAACTACCCACGGACCCTGGAGGCCGATCGCAAGGCCCTGGAGAATGTGGGCGTGGATCTGGTTTTCGTGCCCGCAGTGGAAGAGGTGTATCCACGCGGCCTGGCACCGGCGACCCGGGTCCAGGTGCCGGAGCTGGGCGAGCGCCTGTGCGGTGCTTTCCGGCCCGGTCACTTTACCGGCGTCACCACCGTGGTGGCCAAACTCTTCAACATGGTGCAGCCCGACACGGCCCTGTTCGGCCGCAAGGATTACCAGCAGCTGGCCATCCTCCGCCGCATGGTGGCCGACCTGGATTGGCCCATCGACATCGAGGCGGTGGACACGGTGCGCGAGCCCGATGGCTTGGCCATGAGCTCGCGCAACCAGTACCTGGACGCGGCACAGCGCAAACGGGCCCCGCAACTGTTCCAGATCCTGCAGCAGCTGGCCGTGCGGATCCGCAATGGCGAGCGGGATTATGC
>JAIVHA010000078.1 GCA_020201295.1 Lysobacteraceae bacterium
GGAGATTGCCGCGTCACTTCTGGCCCATAGAATCCCTTCGGGCTTCATCATGTGTACCTTACCCTTCGGGTCAAGGCATCCTCGCAATGACGGGCATCTTCCGGCTTAAGTCAGTGCCATTCAGCCTAGGAGCCTGTCGGACTTGAGCGATCGTAGCGAGCAAGGTGGGAGAGTGAGGCCATTTTTTCGATCGTTTGAGGAGAATAGTCGTGCTATTTGACGAAAAGGATCGGAAAAATGGACCGCTCTCCCACCGGCGCAGTACGACTGCATGGATGCAGGAGGTAGAGCAACGCATGGAGCAGTTGCCGAGATCAGCCTCAAGTCCGACAGGCTCCTAGCCCGTTTCCTGGCGGATGCCCGCCGTGCCCAGCCAGTAGCCGTTGCTGACCGGATCCTGGCTGAGCTTGCCCAGTTCGGCAATGCCCCGGGGCAGGTCCGCCGGCTGGCGCAGGCAGTGATGAAAGGTCTCGATCACACGTTCCGTATGCCGTGACACGGGGCTGATGCGCAGCACGTCCACCCCTAGGGAACAAAGGTCCGGCAGTTCACCGAGCAGGTTGCAGCGACTGGCGGACTGGGTCTGGATGCCGTTCATGGCGAGGAAGGGCTGGCCTTCCTGGGTAGCCAGGGCCATGCCGTCCGGATAGTCGAGGCAGCGGAACTGGCAGTCATCCTTGGGCAGGTTGTGGGCACGGGCGGTGAAGCAGCGGGCGGAGTAGGCCAGCGGCAGGCGGCCGTAGACGAATACCTCCACCTCCTCGTCGTCGCCGCGCTCGCGCAGCAGGTCGGCCAGGGTGGCACGCGACAACTCCAGGGGCAGCACCCAGCGACGCAGGCCATTTTGGCGCAAGCGGTCCAGGGCGCGCCGATTGTAGAGGTTGACTGCGGGGGCTGTGACGAAGGGCTTTCCCGCGCGCAACTGCACGGCAGCCATGTCGTTGGCCTCCACCGGGAATTCCTCCTGGGCGCATAGGCGCTCGACATAACCCAGTTCCGACTCTGCCTCGATCAGTGTCAGGGTGGACAGCACCACCTCCTTGCCGGCCGCGCGCAGCTCGCGGGCGAGATTCAGCCAGTCGTCCCAGCGCAGGGCGCGGCGCTTGCTGCACACGGTCTCGCCCAGGTAGACGATGTCCACCGGGGTCTCCGCCATGCGCGCGTAAAAATCCAGCAGCTGCTGGCGCGGCCAATAGTAGAGGACGGGTCCCAGGGACAGGCGGGGCAGCGCGGTCGCGTTCATTGCCAGGGCCTGTGGTAGGCGCCCAGGGTGGTCTGCGCGCCCTCGGCCACGCGGCCGAGTTCCGCCAGCCACTGGGCGTCGGGCCGGAACTGCTCCGGGTCGCGGTGCAGGGCATCGAGGGCGGCACGCCACACCCGGGTGACGCGCCCGATGTAGGCCGGGCTGCGCTGGCGGCCCTCCAGCTTGATGGCCTGCACGCCGGCCGCGAGCAGCTGCGGCAGCAGCTCCAGGGTATTCAGGCTGGTGGGCTCCTCCAGGGCGTAATAGGTATGGCCGCCGGCCTGGAAACGGCCCTTGCACAGGGTGGGATAGCCGGCCTGCTCGCCGGGGCCGTGGCGGTCGATGAGGATGCCACCCAGGCGGGTTTCCAGGTGGCCGTCGATCTCGCGCCACTCCACGTCCTTGGCCGGGGAACAGGCGCCGTAGGTGTTGGGGGAATCGCCGGTGGCATAGGAGGACAGCAGGCAGCGGCCCTCCACCATGACGCACAGGCTGCCGAAGCCGAACACCTCGATGGCCACCGGGCTCTTCTCCACCAGGCGCGCCACCTGGCGCAGGGACAGTACGCGCGGGATCACCACGCGCTGGATGTTGAACTGCTCATGGTAGAAGGCGATGGCGGCGGCGTTGGTGGCCGAGGCCTGCACCGACAGGTGCAGGCGCAGGTCAGGCCAGCGTTCGGACGCGTAATCGAGCACGCCCATGTCGGCCACGATCAGCGCATCCACCTGCAAGGCGGCGGCGCGGTCTACTGCCCGCTGCCACTGCGGCCAGCCGGCCGGTTGTGGATAGGTGTTGAGGGCGAGAAAGACCTTGCGGCCACGCCGACGCGCATAGTCGATGCCCTGCGCCATGGTGTCGGCGTCGAAATTGAGGCCGGCGAAATGGCGCGCATTGGTGGCATCGCGAAAACCGATATAGACTGCGTCGGCGCCGGCATCCACCGCCTGCTTGAGGGAGGGCAGGTTGCCGGCGGGGCAGACCAGTTCGAGGTGCGGCGTGGTGGCTTTCATCAATGTTTCAACCGGTCTTCAATCCCGTTCAACACCGACCATTTCTTGTGACACCAGTCCGGCGCCAGCAACAGTTCCCGTGGCGCGGTGGCGGTTACCCGGTGGAATACCACCTCGGCGGGCGTGCGGCGGATGAGCTCGCTGGCGATATGGATATAGTCCTCCTGTTCCAGCGGCTGGTATTCGCCGCGGCGCCATTCATTGGCCAGCTGCGTGCCCTTCACCACGTGCAAGGGATGCAGCTTGAGCCCGTCCACGCCCAGTTCCAGCACCCGTTCCAGGGTATGCAGGGCGTGGTCCATGCCCTCGCCCGGCAGGCCGACGATCAGGTGGGTGCAAACCGGGATGCCACGCGCCCGCGTTGCCAGCAGGGTGGCACGGTACTCGGCAAAGCCGTGGCCGCGGTTGACCCGCCTCAGGGTGTCGTCGAAGGCCGATTGCAGGCCCAGTTCCAGCCACACCTCGTAGCCGCGCTGTTGATACTCGCACAGCAGGTCGAGCACGGCCTCGGGCACACAGTCGGGCCGGGTGCCCACGGACAGGCCGATGACATCGGGCTCGGCCAGGGCCTGCTCGTACTGCTGGCGCAGGCGTTCGATTTCACCATAAGTATTGGTATAGGCCTGGAAGTAGGCGATGAAGCGCCGTGCACCGGTACGCCGGCGGATCACCGCCCGGCCGCGGGCGATCTGCTCGGCGATGTCGGGCTCGTGGCGTGCATTGGGGCTGAAGGAGCTGTTGTTGCAGAAGGTGCAGCCGCCGATGCCCTTGCTGCCGTCACGGTTGGGGCAGGTGAAGCCGGCGTGCAGGGAGAGCTTGTGGACCCGTTCGCCATAGCGGCGCAGCAGGTCCTGCCCATAGGTGTGGACGACATCGCTCAGGGGCATCTGGTTCGCTATGCAGGTGGTGCGTCGGAAGTGGCCGACTATGGCACAGCGCGGTGGTGTACGGCTTGACGCGGGTCAAGTACGGGACGATTCCCGACATACCGGTGTGCGCCTGCCTGAATGCTCCTGTAAGGGGATAGATCCATTCGTAGGAGCGGGCTCTGCCCGCGAACCAGTAACCGCAGGCCGTTCGCGGGCAGAGCCCGCTCCTACGGGTAGGTCCCATTACACGGAGATGCGGAGCTCCTGGGCTTCTTCCATGCGGTGGATGGCCTGTTCCAGGTCGATCTGGTCGGGATTTTCGCTGCTCTGTTCCTGCAAGCGGATCATCAGTTCTTCCTGCTCCAGCGTGAAGTGCCGGCCATCCTGGCGCTGCACATAGGCGGCCCAGGGCACGAACTTGGTGAGCGGGAACAACTGGCCAGGTTCTGGCGAGATGTCGATATTGAGCCCGGCTACGTAGACCAGGTTCTTGCCCCGGTAGCTGTGTTCCTTGACGATGCTGCGGAAGGCCCGGTCGAATTCCACCTGGGTATTGATCTGTGCGGCCGTGAGCAGCGGCGAGGGAGAGGTGACTATCCAGGGCATGGGCTGGATCAGGTTGCGCTCCAGGTGTTCCTTGCCTTCCACGTCATCGGCGATTTCGCGTTGAAAGCGCTGTACCAGTCGATCCAGGTTCAACAGCAGTCCTTCTTCACGTCCTGCATGGGTCAATTGATTGTCGATGATCAGCAGGGGCTCGTCGCCATTGTGTTCCAGCAGAATGTTCTCCTGGGCAAAACTGTATTCATCCTGGTACCAGCGCAGCACGTCACCGATCTTGCCGCAACTCCTCGACATGTCATGGTTCTCGCACTGCAGGCGCCGGTAGGTGCCGAAGGTGCGGGTGACCGGATCGAAGCCCACGTGGCTGGCCTGGATGATAACCAGGTGCTTGCCATGGTGGGCATGAGGCCCGTGCCGGTCGGTGGCGACCACGCCGCCAACCTGGCCGTGGTTGAAGGGGAAGGCGCCGAAGTGCTTGGTGATCAGGATGATCGGGAAACCCTGGTTTTCATCGGAGCAGAAGGCGCGTGAAGGCATGATCATGCCGGCCTCGAAATCCAGGGATTTGCAGTAATTGTAGAGCTTGGGCACGAACACGCTATAGCGCATCATCATGCCTTCGACATGGAAATCGTCGAGTGTGCCCTGCATGTTGGCACTGGAGGAATACATGTATGGCTCCTGTCTGGTACCTGGATCAGCGCCCCGCTGTTACCCGCGTTGCCCCCGGGATGTTATGCAGTTTCTCTTATGCTGGGTTGTGCGTTCATAAGTATTTGTTTTGATAACGCATGCCCTCGCCGCAAGCGGTAAATCATACCATGAATGTGTGGTTTACGCCCATTCAGGGCGTGGTTTTTCGTTTCCGGGCAGGCTGGCCGGCGGTCTTTCTGGCACTCACTTTCCGGGTGGTCTTGGATTTCTGGGCGGTGCCTTTCTGGATGACATGGGAGAGGTTCCCGCTCCAGAGCCGGGACCCGTCCTGCAACAGGAAATCCAGGAAACGCCGCGCGGTGTTCGACAGTTTCTTGCCCTTGAGATGCACGGCATACCAGTGTCGCATCAACGGGAAATGCTCCACATCCAGCGTGGCGATGAGGCCCGCCCCCAGTTCCAGCCGCAGGTTGTGCCGGGACAATACCGAGATCCCCAGGCCCGCCATCACTGCCTGCTTGATGGCCTCGCTGCTGCCCAGTTCCATGTATGGAGTAAGCGTCAGGCCATGATCGGCGAACAGACGGATGCGCGCCATGCGCGTTCCCGAGCCGGGTTCCCGGCTGATGAAACGTTCCTCTACCAGGCGTGCCAGTGGAATGGACTTGTGGCCCACCAGGGGGTGATCGGGGGGGGCGACGACCACCAACGGGTTGTCGAGAAAGTACTTGGCCTCGAGCTCCATCTCTTCGGGCAGTGTGCCCATGATGACCAGGTCATCGAGGTTTTTTTCCAGGCGTTCCAGCACGCGTGTCTGGTTGGTCACCGTGAGCCTGGGCTCCACATCCGGGTGATGGCGCAGGAACTCGCCCAGCAGGTGCGGCATGAAATACTTCGAGGTGGTGATGGCGGCCAGGTGCAACGGCCCCTGCACACCTTCTTCCATACCGGTCATTTCTTCGTTCAGCACGCGCAGGCGCTCGAGCACGTCATTGCTGGCCTCGAACAGTTCGCGTCCCGCGTCGGTGAGGTAGAGGCGCTTGCCGATGTGTTCGAGTAGCGGTATGCCCATGCTTTCCTCCAGGCGCTTGACCTGGATGGAGACGGCCGGCTGGGAAAGATGCAGAACCGCCGCCGCGCGGGTGAAGCTCATCTCCTTGCCCAGTGTATGGAAAATGCGCAGCTGGTGCAGGGTTACATGGCGCAGTTTCATGGGGAAACCTCGTTCTATTAACAAATGTAAATGGATTCTATATGAACTATTTACTTTTGTTCAAGTTGCCACCTGCCTATATTCGCATGCGTCTGGCGCCATACATGGGCCAGAAGGATTCCTCACAGAGACTTCTGCAAGGAGAACGTTATGGCAGTCAAGAAATACGAAGCCGGTGTGAAGGATTATCGGCAGACCTACTGGGCGCCGGACTATGTGCCGCTGGATTCCGATATCCTGGCCTGTTTCAAGATTACCCCGCAACCGGGCGTGGACCGCGAGGAAGCGGCCGCCGCGGTGGCCGCCGAGTCTTCCACCGGCACCTGGACCACCGTGTGGACCGACCTGCTGACCGATATGGACTATTACAAGGGGCGCGCCTACCGCATCGAGGATGTGCCCGGTGACGACGAGTCCTTCTATGCCTTCATAGCCTATCCGATCGACCTGTTCGAGGAAGGTTCCGTCGTGAACGTGTTCACCTCCCTGGTGGGTAACGTGTTCGGCTTCAAGGCCGTTCGTCACCTGCGCCTGGAGGACGTGCGCTTCCCGCTGCACTATGTGAAGACCTGCAACGGCCCGCCCCACGGCATCCAGGTCGAGCGTGACCGGATGAACAAGTACGGCCGTCCGCTGCTGGGCTGCACCATCAAGCCCAAGCTCGGCCTGTCGGCCAAGAACTATGGCCGCGCCGTCTACGAGTGCCTGCGCGGTGGCCTGGATTTCACCAAGGACGACGAAAACGTCAACTCACAGCCTTTCATGCGCTGGCGCGACCGTTTCCTGTTCGTGGCCGACGCCATCCACAACGCCGAGGCCCAGACCGGCGAGCGCAAGGGACATTATCTGAATTGCACCGCGCCGTCACCGGAAGAGATGTACGAGCGTGCCGAGTATGCCAAGGAACTCAACATGCCCATCATCATGCATGACTTCCTGACGGGTGGTATTACCGCCAATACCGGCCTGGCCCGCTGGTGCCGCAAGAACGGCGTTCTGCTGCACATCCATCGTGCCATGCATGCCGTGCTCGATCGCCATCCCAAGCACGGTATCCACTTCCGCGTGCTGGTCAAGGCCCTGCGTCTTTCCGGTGGCGATCATCTGCATACCGGCACCGTGGTGGGCAAGCTCGAGGGCGATCGCGAAGCAACCCTGGGCTGGATCGATTTGCTGCGCGAATCCTATATCCCCGAAGACCGCACCCGCGGCATTTTCTTCGACCAGGACTGGGGCTCCATGCCCGGCGTGTTCGCGGTGGCCTCCGGTGGTATCCACGTTTGGCACATGCCCGCGCTGGTCTCCATCTTTGGTGATGACTCCGTGCTGCAGTTTGGTGGTGGCACCCTCGGTCACCCCTGGGGCAACGCGGCTGGCGCGGCCGCCAACCGTGCCGGACAAGCTGGATGTGCAGAACCGCTGAGTGCGGTTCCCATCCTCAACCAGACGAAAGGACATGAGACATGGCTGACGTTCAGGATTACAAACAGGCTATCAAGTTCGAAACCTTCTCTTATCTGCCGCAGTTATCCGCCGATCAAATCCGCGATCAGATTCGCTATGTGATCGCCCAGGGGTGGAATCCCGCGATAGAGCATGTGGAGCCGGAGCGTTCCTTCAACCACTACTGGTACATGTGGAAGCTGCCCATGTTCGGTGAGCAGAACGTGGATGTGGTGCTTGCCGAGCTCGAGAGCTGCCACCGCGAGCATCCGGGACACCATGTGCGACTGATCGGCTACGACAACTACGCCCAGAGCCAGGGTACCGCGTTCGTGGTGTATCGCGCCTGACCCGGTGCCACGCAGTATGCGTGGCGGAGTGAATGCGAGGACGAGGAATCACCATGCCTGAACAGACTGGAAACGCCGCGGCCCGGGGCCGCGCGGCCGCTCAGGAACGGCGGCGAGCAATCGCGCAGCTCGGTGGCGCACGCAAGGGTCCGGGGCGGACCGACACGTCCGCCCAGGATAATAGCCTGGCGGGCCTGAGCGGACGTGAATTGGCGCGTGCGCGCAGAGCCATGCTGGCACAAGGCGGCAAGAACGCCGCTGCCATGCCCGCCGCGCAGTCCACGCCAAAGCCCGTGGAAAACAGGAAGCCACCGACAGACCTGCCCGAACCGGAAGGGTCCGCGTCGGGTGCGGAAGTGTCCGGAGAATCCATCGACTCCACGGATCTCGACACCCTGTGCGAAATCGTCGAGCAGGATCCGGCGGCATTGGGAGGTGAGGCCAACCGTGTGCGGCAGTTATGCCGTGCGCGACGCCATGCCACCGCCCAAGGTCGAGGTGGGTACCACTCTTTCCGGCCAGTTCGTGACCGGCTCCCAGATGGAGCGCAGCCCGCGCGTGTCGGGTAATGAACCCGGCGCTTGCCGCGTGGTGACCGGCACGGAATACGTGGGCACGGAACAGTACGCGACCTTCTGCGAAGGACGCCCCGCCGCGTCCGCGCCCAAGGTGGGCATGAGTGCCACCAGTCGCGGAATGTGGGTGTCGGGCAATGAGGTAGGCCGTTCGCAGCGGGTTACCGGTGATGAAGCGGGCAGTTGCAAGCCGGTTACCGGGACCGAATACCTGGGCAGCGAAAAGTTCGCCGAGTTCTGCCCGTCACAGCCGCTCCCCGAGCGCCCCGAAAAGGTGAGCATCGGTGCCACCGAGCGCAAGGGCATGGTGGTGACCGGCAGTGACGAGGCGCGTGCCAACCATGCCACCGGCGCCGAGGCGGGGGCGCGGCGTGCCATAACGGGTTCCCAGTATGCCGATGCCGGCGTGGCCCGGCTCACCATCAATGGCGCGCCATCCAAGGTGGCCCTGACCCATACCATCGCGGGCCGCCCGGTGTCCGGCACCGAGGTCGGCCATTCAGTGAAGGTCACCGGTGACGAAGCGGGTGCCTGTCGCGGGATCTCCGGCACCGAGTATCTGAGCAACGAACAATTCCAGACGGTGTGCGGCACCCGGCCCGCGCCTACACCCACCAAGGTGGGTGTGGATCGCAGTCGTGGCGGCCTGGCAGTGACCGGCAACCTGGTGGACCGTTCCGAAAAGGTGACCGGTAACGAGCCCGGGTCCTGTCAGCGCTTGACGGGGTCGCAGTACGGTGAAAGCCGCCTGTGTGGGGGTGGTGTCGACAAGGTTCGGGAGATGCACACCCTTTCCGGGCGTGCCTTGACCGGTACCACGGTGGCTCACGCCCCAAAAATGAGCGGTGACGAGCGCGGGGGGTGTCTGCCCGTCACCGGGACCGAATACCACGGTCAGGAGCAGTACCAGGCGTACTGCTAAGGCACCCCGACGCCCGTCGCTCCCAAGGTGGGCGTGAGCCAGACGATGCTTGGCCAGATGGTCTC
>JAIVHA010000226.1 GCA_020201295.1 Lysobacteraceae bacterium
GGGTAAGCGGTACCGCCAGCATCTCCCGGCCGGCGAAGGCAGGCTGGGCGGTGAACTGCTCCAGGCTCTGGAAGGGCTCCTCGTCGCGCACCTGCACCAGGGCCTCGGCCTCCACCAGGCCCATGCCCTCCACCAGGGTGGCCAGCAGCAGGGTCGGGGCGGTGTTCACGTTCAGCGCGGTGGCCTGGGGCAGGGCCGTCACATAGGGCCGCAGGCGCTCCACCACCTCCGCTTCGTAGCCGGCCACCAGGCGCAGTTCGCTGACGTGGGCCAGGGGCGCGTTGGCGGCCCGGTAGGGTGGTTCGCGGTTGAGGTAAGTGTCGTCCTCGGCGCCTTCGGGGAAGCGGGCATTGATATCGGGGTCGAGCCAGTCCAGTAGGGCATTGACCAGCCGTTCCTCCAGTTCCAGCAGGCGCAGCAGGCGCTGGAACTGGAGGATGGCGGTGGGGTTGTCGGTGGCCCCGTCGACCAGATTGTTGAGGTTGAAGCGGCCCTGCTCGTCACGGATCCGGCCCTGCAGGCCGCCGCCCTCGATGAGCATGGGCGGCAGGGGCTGGGCCCAGTCCTGGTTCAGGGCGTCGAAAGGGTTTTCCTGGCCGGCGCGGCGCAGCAGCACCCGCGCCCAGGCCTCGGCACCCACCGCGTAGTCCTCCACCTGGATGCCGTGCAGCAGGCCACCGGTGCGATGCAGGCTACGCTGCTGGCTGACCACCATGGCGGTGGCCGCCACCGACGCCATGGCCACCACCAGCACGGCGGTGATCAGCGCCAGGCCGCGCTCGCGCCGCGCTACAGGGCGCCTCAGATGGCGAGGCGGAACAGCCATCGCAGCTCTCCAAGATCGTCCAGTTCCAGGATCACCTCGGCGGCCCGGGGCGCGGCCGGCAGCGGCTGGCCGGGCAGCAGGGCCTCGGGGGGCCATTGCTCGTGCCATTCGTTGTTCTCGTCCAGCAGGCGCACCCGCAGCGCGCGCACCTCCTCGAGCAATAGCTGTTCCACGGGCTCGCTGTCCTGGGCCCGGTCCAGGACCTGCCAGGAAAAGCGCAGCAGGCGATCCTGGTCGAGCACATAGCGCACCCGCTGCAGCACCGCCCGCGGGCGGTCGGCGGGATTGAGCCAGCCGCCATGGGTGAACTCCAGACCCGGCTGCTGGCCACCCAGCTGCAGGGCCGGTTGCGGATCGCCATGGATATCGCGGATGCCGCGGGTGGAGATCTGGGCGAGTTCCCGTCCCAGCAGCCGATAGGTGAGCTGGAGGGCCTGCAGGCGCTGCGCCTGCTGTTCCACGGCGGCACGCTGGGACAGGATGCTCACCAGCCCGCCATAGGTGGTGGTGGCCAGCACGGCGAAGATGGCCAGCGCTACCAGCAGCTCCAGCAGGGTAAAGCCGCGGCTGCGCATCAGGGCCGCTCCAGGAAACCGGTCAGGCGCGCCAGGGGTTCGCCCTCCGCGCCGGGCAGCCAGACCTCGAGGTCGAGGCGACGCATGTCCGCCTCCGGGGTCTGGGTGATACGCTGGCGCCAGCGCCATTCGCGGCCGGCGTATTCCAGCGCCCCGCTCGCCTGGCCCGGCTGCGGCCACTCCCCCTGCAGCTGCACTTCCAGCACCTGGTTGCGGGCCAGCCAGGTGGCCAGGGTACGGTCAGGGTCGGGCCGCCTTCCTGGAGGCGCAGCTCCAGCTCCATGCCCGGCGGCAGGGTGCGCGGACGCAGCACGCCCTCGGCAAGCTCCCGCCACTGGCCCTCCTGCAGACGCAGGAAATGATAACCATCCGGCTCGAAACGCACCGCCAGCTCGCGAGACTCCAGCAGGGCGTCCTCGGCGGCCAGTTCCAGCAGGGCCGCCAGGCGGCGGGTCTCCTCGTGCAGGTGCTCGGCCCAGGGGTCGCCGCGCAGGGACAGGCCGGCAAAGGTGACCATGACGCCGATGATGAGCAGCACCACCAGCAGCTCCACCAGGGTGAAACCGAGGCTGGCGCGGGCTGGGGCAGGCTTACTGCAGATTCCAGTTGCCGATGTCATCGTCACTGGGAACCCCGTCCGGGCCCAGGGAGTAGATGTCGATACTACCGTGGGTGCCGGGGCTCAGGAACTGGTACGGATTACCCCAGGGATCCACGGGCAGGCGGTCGAGATAGCCGCCCTGCTTGTAGTTGCGCGGCTCGGCGCCGTGGGTGGGCTTTTCCACCAGGGCCTCGAGGCCCTGGTCGGTGGTGGGGTAGTTGAAGTTGTCCAGCCGGTAGAGGTTGAGCTGGGACTCGATGACCCGGATATCCTGCTTGGCCTTGATGATCTGCGCCTGCTCGGGCCGGTCCATGATGCGCGGCACCAGGATGGCGGCCATGATGCCCAGGATCACCACCACCACCATTACTTCGATGAGGGTGAAGCCGCGGGCGCGGTGTTTGTCACTTCCGTAGGTCATGTCCGTTCACCTTCCATAATCCAGTGCCGGCATTGTACCTGTAACCGGTGAAGTAAATAAGGCAGTGTCCCAAATGGGCCGGCGCCGGAGCAGCGTCCTTCCCGGTTGCCATGACCTCCATTTGGGACTCAAGAATTCCCGTCGCCGCGCCGATGAACCAGACTGAAATGGATTACCCAGAGTCTACGCAACAGAATCCTGCTGATCGCCGGCGCCGGGACCATACTGGTGGTGGGTTCGGCCCTGTACGGATTCAGCGAGATCTGGCACGGCCTGCAGTCCCTGCAGGCCGTGGCCGATCGCCTGGCCGGCGACGAGGCGACGCGCGACACCGCCCGCTCGTTGCAGCAGGCCATCGACGCGGAGCACAGCGGCATCCTGGCCAGCCTGACGGGCATGCTGGTGGCGGTGCTGATCGCCTTTCCCGCCTTTCTCTGGTTCATCCATCACTCCATCCAGCGGCCCAGCCGGCAGCTGGTGGATGACCTGAAACGCCTGGCCGATGGTGATTTCTCCAGCCCGGTGCACTGCCTGAGCCATGACGAGATCGGCCAGGTGGCCCTCAGTGCCGGTGCCATCCAGGCACAGCTGGGCGCCATGCTGCGCGAGATTGCCAACGCCGCCGACGCCGCTGACGCGGCCCGCGTGGCCGATGAACAGGCGGGCAAGGGCAGCCGCGTGGTCACCGAGGTGGGCAGCGCCATCCGCGAACTGGCCAGCCGGGTGCAGGCCAATGCCGAGGCCATCCATGCCCTGGAGGCCGACAGCGCCCGCATCGGCAGCGTGGTGGACGTGATCCGCAGCATCGCCGAACAGACCAACCTGCTGGCCCTCAATGCCGCCATCGAGGCGGCGCGGGCCGGCGAACAGGGGCGCGGCTTTGCCGTGGTGGCCGACGAGGTCCGCTCCCTGGCGCAGCGCACCCAGCAGGCCACCACGGAGATCCAGCAGATGATCGCCCAGCTGCAGGATGGCGCCCAGTCGGCCGTGACCGCCATGGAAGAGGGTCAGGCCAGCACCGAGCGGGCCGTGGAACGGGCCGGTGAGGCGGGCAATGCCCTGCACGAGATCACCGGCGCGGTGTCCACCATTCACAGCATGAACACCCAGATCGCCAGCGCCGCCGAGGAACAGGGCGCGGTAGCCGAGGAGATCAATCGCAACGTGGTGGCCATCCATGATGTGACCGGTTCCACGGCCCGGCATGCCAGCCAGACCGCGGACGCGAGCGAGGCGATCGCCGAGCTGGCCTCGCAGCTACAGCAGCGCCTGGGCGGGTTCCGGATGTAGATCAATGCACCGCCGGCGCGGCTCGGCCTGGGCACTGTAGGAGCGGCGCGAGCCGCGAATAATCGCGGCTCGCGCCGCTCCTACAGAAGAGATTCTGCAATGATCGGGTTACCCTAGGGAGAATGGCACTGACTTAACGTCATTGCGAGCGAAGCGCGGCAATCTCCTACCATGAAATCAGTCAGTTGGAGATTGCCGCGTCACTTCTGGCCCATAGAATCCCTTCGGGCTTCATCATGTGTCCCTTCAGGCCGGCGATATAGTCCAGTCCCTCCAGCCAGTGCCGGCTATCGGTATCCGGACTGTCCAGGAAGGGCACCCGGCCGCCGTAGATCACGTCGCCGCTGAACAGCACCCCATACTCCCGCACCAGCAGGATGGCATCTCCCGGCGCATGGGCCGGACCCAGGTGTTTCACCTCGAAGCGTATCCCGCCGAGTTCGAAGGAGGTTTCCCGGTCGAAGACCTGGTCGGGCGCCACGATATAGGTATGCTCGTCCACCCAGGGAAACAGGGCCTCGCGGCGTTGGGCCAGGCGCCGCTCGGCGTCCTCGCCCTGGCTTACCGTGGAGCCGCCCACATAGTCCAGGGTACGACGCTGGGCCAGCACCGGTGGCGCGCCGGCATGTTCGCGGAAGGCCTGCAGCCCGTAGATATGGTCGGCGTGGTAATGGCTCACCACCACCATGCGCACGGGCTGATCGGTGACCTCGCGAATGCGCTGCAGCAGGCGGTAGCCCAGGGCCGGGGTGCCGAGGGCATCGAATACCACCACGCCCTCCTCCGTCACCACGAAACCCGCATTGGAGGTGTGCCCCTCGTTCACCGAATCGGGAACGCCCGACTCACCCACGATGTAGTACACGGGTGCATCGGGGATCTGATGCAGGCGAAAAGGCAGGCTGACGGCGCCATAGGGGGTTTGTACCGGTGCCGGTTCCGGCACAGTGGATTCCACCGGCGCACCGCAGGCCGCGCACAGCAACACGAGCAGCAAGACCGGCCAGCGGCCGTCAACGCATATAGGCATAACCCTCTTCCCTCTGCAGCCGCACGAGTTCGGCATCCGCCATGGGCACCATATGCACGAAACCGTGAATGTCCGCGGGCGCATACCCATGGGCGCGAGCCGCCACGGTGCACATGCGGAACTCGATGGGACCCGCCACCGTGAGGCTCTGGGCGCGTTCCATCAGGTCGCGGTCACGGACGAGATTCTCCACCGCGAACATGGGGATCTCGTCACCGTGCAATACCACCACGATGGCGGCATCGAAAGGATCCGCGCCATAGAGGTTGTTGAGGAAACTCACCCGGTCGAGCACATTCTCCAGGGCGGCCCGTGACTTCACGGCCACGTCATAGACGACTTTCTGCGGTGCGTATTCCACCTCCTGGGCGACCGCGCGGCCCCAGGGAGCCCCGGCCTCCTGTGCCGACAGCGTCGGCGCAAGCCATGACAGGGCGAGCAGGCACAAGAGATTGCATGCCATCTTCATGATTTTTTCTCCGGCAATGGAACAAAGGACAGGATAACCCGATCATTGCAAAATCTCTCCTACGCATCCTTTACTGCAACGATTGGGTTTACTCACTCCCCGAATCCCTGCTGTGCGCGCAGGGCGTACAGATGGCGCTCGGCATCCACCAGGTGCTGCCCCCAGTGCAGCTCGAAACTGCGCCGCCAGTACCGCAGGACCTTGTCCGGTTTTACCCGCGCCAGCATCTCCAGGCCGGGCTTGAGATCAAAATAGATATCGGTGAGATCGTCGGCGAGACTGCCGCTCATGTGCTGGGGATGGATGGCGTTGCCGTTGTCGTATTCCAGCCAATAGCTGTCGCGCTCGCCCAGTTCCGTGCGCAGGCGCGAAAAGAGTTCAAAGCGTTGATCGATATCGATATGCACCGGCAGCAGGGCCTCGCCTTGCACCGCATGCGCCGCCGTGATCGCGGCGTGCAGGCGCGGCAGCAGGCGAAACAGCCGTCCAAGCCAGGCGGGGTCCGAGACTTGCGCATGTTCGATGAGGGCACAATATTCCCGTGTCGGCTCGACCATTGCGCCAAATTGTCCCGTCGCCTGTTCCATACCTCGCTTGCCCGTCGCCGTTCCACACCAAGTGTAGACAAGGAGTGGACCGGGCGAGCGCGGGCCGCGTAATTTCCCGTCATTCCCATGTTTGCGGGGAATGGCACTGACTTAAGCCCCGAGCACCGTCATCCCGGCGCAGGCCGGGATCCAGAACTCGCCCCCGCGGTGAATTCATGGATTCCGGCCTGCGCCGGAATGACGAAACAATGGCCCTCTGCCTTAAGTCAGTGCCATTCATGTTTGCGGGCAGAATGGCGGCTCATCAGGCTTTTCTGATTTTGAGGGTAATCAGATCTCGATCATTTCAAAATCTTCCTTGCCGGCACCGCATTCGGGACAGACCCAGTTCAGGGGGATGTCGTCCCAACGCGTACCGGGAGCAAGGCCCTCTTCGGGCAGACCCAGTTCCTCGTTATAAATAAAACCGCAAATCACGCACATATAGGATTTGTAGCCTGTATCACTCATCTGAACGTGCTCCTGTGGGCGCCTGCATCCATTGTACCGGCAGTCCCTGCAAGTCACAGGGTAGTGGTACAATTCTTTCACCGGCATTATCTCTTTCGAGACTACAACAGCGAACCCATCCCCCATGACCGAGCAACCCACCCCCATCCCCGTGGTAATGGTGTTTTCCGGCAATGACCCCAGCGGTGGCGCTGGCATTCAGGCCGACATCGAATCGCTGGCCAGCCATGGCTGCCACACGACCCCGGTAATCACCGCCCTGACCGTGCAGGACACCCAGGATGTGCTGGGCTATGTACCCCTGGATGCCAACCTGATCATCGAGCAGGCGCGCGCCGTGCTGGAGGACATGCCCGTGGCCGCCTTCAAGATTGGATTATTGGGCAGCGCGGACGTGGTGGAGGGCATCCACAGCCTGCTGGTGGATTACCCCGATGTGCCGGTGGTGCTGGACCCGGTGCTGCGCGCCGGCAATGGCGCGGAACTGGCGGACCCGGAGGTGCTGGAGGCCATGACCGCCCTGCTGCTGCCGCTCACCACCGTGCTCACCCCCAACAGCCTGGAGGCGCGCCTGCTGGCCCCCGAGGCCGACAGCCTGGACGCCTGCGCCATGGCCCTGCTGGAGCGCGAGGTGGAGTTCGTGCTGATCACCGGCACCCACGAGAACACCAGCGAGGTCACCAACCGGCTGTATGGCAACCATCGCCTGCTGGAAAGCTTCACCTGGACGCGCCTGCCGGAGAGTTATCATGGTTCCGGCTGCACCCTGGCCTCCAGCATCGCCGGGTTGCTGGCCCAGGGCCTGGAACCCTTCACCGCCATCCACGAGGCCCAGGAATACACCTGGGAAACCCTCAAGCATGGCTACCGCCTGGGCATGGGCCAGTATCTGCCCAACCGCCTGTTCTGGGCCCAGGTGGGCGACGACGAGGACTGACATGACACTGCGCGGCCTCTATGCCATCACCGACAGCACCTTGATCCCCGCGGACCGGCTGGTGGAGACCGTCGGACACGCCATCACCGGCGGCGCGGCACTGGTACAGTACCGCGACGGGCCCGTGCCGCCGCCGCGGCCGGCGCCGACTACCTGGCCTTCGGCCGCTTCTACCCGTCCCATACCAAACCCGCAGCGGTGCCCGCCGACCCCGAACTGCTGCGCGCGGCGCGCCGGGAACTCAGCCTGCCCCTGTGCGCCATCGGCGGCATCACCCCCGCCAATGCCCCGCCGCTGCTGGAAGCCGGCGCCGACCTGTTGGCGGTGATCCAGGGCCTGTTCGGCCAGCCCAACGTGCGCGAGGCGGCAGCGCGGTTCCAGGCCCTGTTCCGGTAACCTGGCCCCGGAACCGGCGAAACCTCCGTCGATCGCGGCTTGCGCCGCTCCTACCTCCACCTGCCGTCCAGATACCTACCTGTAGGAGCGACGCAAGTCGCGATACAACAACCCCCTGCACAACCGGAAAAGGACTGGCATACTGCGGGTCTTTCGCCAGACTGCACCACAAGGAAGCCCCATGACCCAGTCCCACGACCTCTTTGCCAAAGCCCAGCTGCACATCCCCGGTGGGGTGAATTCCCCGGTACGGGCCTTCAAGGGCGTGGGCGGCGAGCCGGTGTTCATCGAGCGCGCCTCCGGGGCCTGCGTCTATGATGTCGACGGCAAGGAATACGTGGACTACGTCGGCTCCTGGGGGCCGATGATCCTCGGCCACGCCCATCCCGCCGTGGTGGAAGCGGTGCGCGAGGCGGCGGGCCGCGGCCTGAGCTTCGGCGCGCCCACCGCCATCGAGACCCGCGTGGCCGACCGGTTGTGCGAGCTGGTGCCCTCCATGGACATGGTGCGCATGGTCAGTTCCGGTACCGAGGCCACCATGAGCGCCATCCGCCTGGCGCGCGGCTTCACCGGCCGCGACAAGATCGTCAAGTTCGAGGGCTGCTACCACGGCCATTCCGATTCCCTGCTGGTGAAGGCCGGCTCCGGCGCCCTCACCCTGGGCGTACCCACCTCGCCGGGCGTGCCGGTGGCGCTGGCGGAACACACCATCACGCTGGAATACAACAACCTGGAGCAGGTGCGCGAGGCCTTCACCCATGTGGGCGGCCAGGTGGCCGCCATCATCGTCGAACCGGTGGCCGGCAACATGAACTGCATCCCGCCGGCGCCAGGCTTCCTGGAAGGCCTGCGCGCGGTATGCGACGAATACGGCACGGTGCTGATCTTCGACGAAGTAATGACCGGCTTCCGCGTCGCCCTGGGCGGTGCCCAGGCGCACTACGGCGTGCGCCCGGACCTGACCACCCTTGGCAAGGTGGTGGGCGGCGGCATGCCGGTGGGCGCCTTCGGCGGCCAGCGCGAGATCATGGAACAGATCGCCCCGCTCGGCCCCGTCTACCAGGCCGGCACCCTGTCCGGCAATCCCATTGCCATGACCGCCGGGCTCACCACCCTGGAACTGATCTCCGTGCCGGGCTTCTTCGATGCACTCAGCGAACGCACCCGCGCCTTGTGCATGGGCCTCACCGAGCGCGCCCGCACCGCCGGCATCCCCTTCACCACCAACCAGGTGGGCGGCATGTTCGGCCTGTTCTTCACCGACGCCGAGCAGGTGGGCAACTTCCACCAGGTGGGCCAGTGCAACCTGGACCGCTTCAAGCTGTTCTTCCACGGCATGCTCACCGAGGGCGTGTACCTGGCGCCGTCGGCCTTCGAGGCCGGTTTCGTCTCCGCCGCCCATGGCGAGGAGCATCTGCAGCGCACCTTCGACGCGGCGGCGCGGGTGTTCGCGCGGCTGTAGGCGTAGGCGGAAAACACCTTCCCCTGCGGTCAGGGTGGGGGCACCCGTAGGAGCGGCCTCTGGCCGCGAACGGGTTTGCCACGACGGTTCGCGGCTCGCCGTATGCCAGCCACGATTTCCGGATCGAGGCGCGACACGAAAAGTTCTTCATAGGACGCGCGCCGTTCGGTATCCGAACGACCGAGCCGCCGGTAGTCTTCATGGGGTGTGATCAAGGGATCGCACACACCCCTTGCATTGGCGTGATAGCTGGACCAGAGATATTCTCCCGGGTGCCGCACCATTCCCGCCCGCACGGGATTCAGTTCGATATAGCGGTAGCAGCCCAATACGTATTGGGGGTCACGTGCCAGACAGGAACGAAAACGCCCTTCCCACAGGGTTCCGGTGCGTCGGTACGAGCGGTTGAAATACTGCACATACCGCTGCCCCAGATGCTTCATCAGCAACGCAGCACTATCTTCCCTGACGGGTGTCAACAACAGGTGGACGTGATTCGTCATCAGCACATAGGCATGGATGCTACATCCATGTTTTTCCGCCTGCTCCCGAAGGGTAGCCAGGTAACATCGGTAGTCCTTCGGTGCATGAAAGCACGTACTGCGGTTATTGCCTCGCTGGATGATATGCCATGGAATACCAGGGACGGCGATACGGGCACGACGCGGCATAGGACCTCCTTGTCCATTGACGAACCCGAGTATACCGGTCGGCGGCTAATCAAATCATCAGCGGTGTAAAAACCGTGGTCTGTCCCCTATTTTCCCTATTTTCTGCGGCGGCGCGGGTGTTCGCGCGGCTGTAGGCGTAGGCGGAAAACACCTTCCCCTGCGGTCAGGGTGGGGGCACCCGTAGGAGCGGCCTCTGGCCGCGAACGGGTTTGCCACGACGGTTCGCG
>JAIVHA010000079.1 GCA_020201295.1 Lysobacteraceae bacterium
CTCTGCCCGCGAACTGTGTCTGGTTACCACTTCGCGGGCAGAGCCCGCTCCTACGGGATCGCTGATGCAATTCGCGCCCTTTGCACCTTTGCGGTGAAATTTCATAAGCCTGGCTGCCCAGGCCTCCTGGCAGAGCGAATTTGCTATAGTGGCGCGGCACCGAAACAGTGAGTGATCATGGACATCATCTTCCTGCGCGACCTGCGCATCGACACCATCATCGGCATCTACGACTGGGAGCGCAGCACTCGCCAGACCGTGAGCCTGGACCTGGAAATGGCCACCGATATCGGCAAGGCGGCGGCCACCGACCATATCGACGACACCCTCAACTACAAGGCCGTGGCCAAGCGTCTGATCGCCTTCGTCGGCGCGAGCGAGTTCCAGCTGGTGGAGACCCTGGCCGAGCGTATCTGCGCGCTGGTGCTGGAGGAGTTCCAGGTACCCTGGGTGCGCCTGACCCTCAACAAGGGGGGCGCGGTGCGTGGCGCCAAGGGCGTCGGCATCATCATCGAACGCGGCACCCGGACCTGAGGAACTGACGATCCATGGCCCGGGTCTATGTCAGCATCGGCAGCAACATCGATCGTGCCCGCAACATCCGCGCCGCCCTCGACGCACTGGCGGCACGCTTTGCCAATCTGGAGCAATCGAGGGTCTACGAAAGCACGGCGGTGGGTTTTGCCGGTGATCCATTCTATAACCTGGTGGTGGCCTTCGATGCCGAGCAAACACCCCGGGAGATCGTAACGCTGCTGCACGGTATCGAGGACCGCCAGGGACGGGTGCGTGGCGGGGAGCGCTTTGCCGCCCGGACCCTGGACCTCGACCTGCTGCTCTACGATGACCTGCAGATGCGCGATGGCAAACTGGTACTGCCCCGCGACGAGATCACGCGCTACGCCTTCGTGCTGCGCCCCCTGGCGGAGCTCGCACCGGATACGCGCCACCCGGTGATCGGCCGTACCTATGCGGAGTTGTGGGGTGATTTTTCGGCCGAGGATCAGGAGTTGTGGCCGGTGGACCTTGAATAGCCCGGTTTCCGACTGGCCCGTTCCGAGCGCAGAGATGCTGGCGCTGCAAGCGACGCTGGTGGAACGGATCCGCGCGCGCATGGCGGAGCGGGGTGGTGCGCTGCCCTTCCTGGAATTCATGGAACTCGCCCTCTACAGCCCGGGGTTGGGCTATTACAGCAACGGCCTGCGCAAGTTCGGCGCCGATGGTGATTTCATCACCGCCCCGGAACTCACCCCCCTGTTCGGCCGCAGCCTGGCGACGCACGCCGAAGCCGTGCTGCGCGCCGTGCCCGATGGCGATGTACTGGAATTCGGTGCGGGCAGCGGCGCGCTGGCCATCGATCTGCTGCGTGAGCTGGAGGCGCGCGCGGCCTTGCCGCGTCATTATTGTATTCTGGAACGCAGCGCCGCCCTGCAACAGCTCCAGCGGGAGGTGATCGGTGTGGCCCTGCCGCACCTGGTGGAACGGGTACGCTGGCTGGACCGGCTGCCGGAATCCTTCAAGGGACTGATGCTGGCCAACGAAGTGCTGGACGCCGCCCCGGTGCGGCGTTTCCAATGGACCGGCAATGGCGTGCGCGAATACTGGGTGGAATGGCAGGACGACGGATTCGCCTGGTCGCTGCGGGATGCGGACGATGAACGGCTGGTGCAAGTCGTCACCGACCTCGCAC
Source organism: Lysobacteraceae bacterium (assembly GCA_020201295.1). Lineage (GTDB taxonomy): Bacteria > Pseudomonadota > Gammaproteobacteria > DSM-19610 > DSM-19610 > JAIVHA01. The sequence continues at coordinate 1,691 of JAIVHA010000079.1, forward strand.
AGGGGCATGACTGGCCATCCGGCTATGTCTCCGAGTGGGATCCGTCCCTGGCGGCCTGGGTGGGCAGTGTGGCGGACAGCCTGCAGCAGGGTGCCTTGCTGCTGATCGATTACGGGTCGCCACGTAGCGAGCGCTACCATGACCAGCGCGCCAGCGGCAGCCTCATGTGTCATTACCGCCACCGCGCGCACGGCAACCCACTCATCCTGCCCGGCCTGCAGGACATCACCAGCTATGTGGATTTCACCACCGTGGCGGAGTCAGGCACGGCCGCCGGCCTGGCGCTGGAGGGTTTCTCCACCCAGGCCCATTTCCTGCTGGACTGCGGACTGGACCGGCTGCTCATGGCGCTGGAACCCGACGGCTCGCCCCGCTATCTTGCCCAGGTGCAAAAGGCCAAGCAGCTGCTGATGCCGGGGGAGATGGGTGAGCGCTTCAAGTGCATGGCCTTGCGACGCGGTATCGAGGGGGTGCTGCCGGGTTTCCGGCAGCAGGACCTGCGGGGGCGGTTGTAGATGCCCGGATCGCGGCTTGCGCCGCTCCTGCATGCCTGCAAGTCGTCGTGCTCGCCCTGGTGCAGGGCTTCACCGAATTCCTGCCCATCTCCAGTTCCGCCCACCTGATCCTGGTGCCGGTGCTCACCGACTGGGAGGACCAGGGCCTGGCCTTCGACGTGGCGGTGCATGTAGGCACGCTGAGTGCGGTGGTCTGGTATTTCCGCGAGGAGCTGCAGCGCATGACCCTGGCCTGGTTTGGCTCCGTGGCCGGGCGCGGCCTGGACCCCGACAGCCGCCTGGCCTGGGCGGTGATCTTCGGCACCCTGCCCGCGGCCCTGGCGGGACTGCTGTTCCATGATTTCATCGGCGAGCATCTGCGCTCACCCCTGGTGATCGCGGCCACCACGCTGATCTTTGGCTTGTTGCTGGCGGTGGCGGACAAGACCGGCGCGCAGCGGCGCGATGAGCACAGTATCCATTGGCTGGACGTGGCGCTGATCGGCGGCGCCCAGGCGCTGGCCCTGATCCCCGGCACCTCCCGTTCCGGCATCACCATGGCCGTGGCGCTGTTGGTGGGGCTGACCCGCACCGGTGCGGCGCGCTTTTCCTTTCTGCTGTCGGTGCCCATCATCCTGCTGGCGGGCGGCTACGAGAGTCTCAAGCTGGTGCAGGCCGGCGTGCAGGCCCAGTGGCTGCCCATGGTGCTGGGCGCGGTGGTGTCCGGCCTGAGCGCCTATCTCTGTATCCATTTTTTCCTGAAGCTGCTGGACCGCATCGGCTTCATGCCCTTCGTGTACTACCGGCTGGGTCTCGGGGTGCTGCTGCTGGTGTTGTTCTGGTGAGTAGGAGCGGCGCAAGCCGCGAGGAGCCAGCCCGTGTGTTTCCGTGGCCAATATTGACCATCCAATGCGTCGTCACAGCGCTCAGGGTTGCGCCACCTTTGCAATGGCCTCCACGCGCAACCCCTGCAGCGCCTGGCCCACTTCCGGCCCTTTCAACCCCCGTGCCACCAGACCGGCGGCATTGACCGCCGCGGCGGCGGTCAGGCAGCGCAGCAGGTAATCCTCCTGGGGCCAGGCATCCTTGTGTGCCACCCGGCACACCCGTAGTGCCCGGGCGAAGCGCTCCGGGCGGCGCAGGGCATCGCAGGCCTCCAGCAGCGCCATGATCGCGTCCGGGGATTGTTCCAGACAGGCATCCAGGTCCGTGCCATGACGTGCCACCAGCACGGCCAGGTCGCGGTACTCGTTGGGTATCCTGGCGCGCGCGCACAGGGCTTCCAGGTCGGCGGCCGCCGCCTCGGCGCCCCGTACTGCGGCGAGGATCCAGCCCAGCAGGGCGAAGCGCGCCTCCAGGGCGTCCAGTTCCGCGGCGCGATCGAAGCGGCGCAGGGCATCGGTTTTCGCCTCGCCATGGCCTTCCTCGGTCGTGCCGAAGAGCGGTTCGAGTTCGGGGAACAGCACGGCCAGGGCGCCACAACTGTGCAGCACCTTGAAGAACTGCGCGGGCCGATCTGTTTGCAGGGTCTTGGCCAGTTCCGCCCACACCCGTTCCGGCACCAGGTAGTCCACCTCGCCGTCCTGGACCATGGTACGCATCAGTGCCAGGGTGTCATGGGCCAGGTGAAAACCCCAACGGCGGAAACGGGCAGCGAAGCGCGCCACGCGCAGGATGCGCACCGGGTCCTCCACGAAGGCGGGAGACACGTGACGCAACAGGCCGTTGCGCAGGTCTTCCTCACCGCCATAGGGGTCGATCAGCTGCCCGTTGCCGTCCAGCGCCATGGCGTTGATGGTCAGGTCGCGGCGCAGCAGATCCTGTTCCAGGGTCACCTCCGGGCTGGCCTGTACCTGGAAGCCCTTGTAGCCGTGGCCGCTCTTGCGCTCGGTGCGCGCCAGGGCATATTCCTCGCCGGTCTCCGGGTGCAGGAAGACGGGGAAATCCTTGCCCACTGGCTTGTAGCCCAAGTCCAGCATCTGCTGCGGCGTGGCGCCCACTACCACCCAGTCCCGTTCCTGGACCGGGAGTTGCAGCAGCTGGTCACGCACCGCGCCGCCGACGAGGTAGGTTTCCATGGTGGCGTTGGCCGGCGCCGGCCGACTCAGGGCCGCCGCGCCAGGCGCCGGTATTCGGTATAGCGGTCGCGGGGCCGTTTGCCGCCCAGGTAACCGGGTACGATGGCCTCCACGGAACGCGGCTGGATACCCAGGCGCGCACAGCCGTCCTCCTGACAGACGCTGTCGATCTGCAGGGACCAGTAGTTGTCCATGGTGAAGGGTTTGCCGGGCACGAATTGCAGCACGCGTGCCTGCAGGCGCGCCAGGAAGTCGGGCAGGTCGAGGATGATGCGGCGCAGGCCCAGTTGCCGTGCCGTGTACTTGACCAGTTCGTGCAGGGTGTAGACCCGCGGGCCGCACAGATCCAGGCGCAGGCCGGCGGTGCTGTCGTCCTCCAGGCAGCGCAGGAAGGCCTCCACCACGTCACCCACGTACACGGGTGCGAAGCGTGCCTCGGCGCAGGCCAGTGGAAATATCCCCGGGGTCAGTTTCAGCAGACCGGCGAAGCGATTGAAGAAACTGTCATCGGGCCCGAAGATCACGGAGGGGCGGACGCTGGTGACCTGCAGCCCCGGTCCGGACTCTGCATGCATCAGGTCCTCGGCCTCGCCCTTGCTGCGCAGGTAACGGGAGTGTGGCTCCAGGGCATTGGCGTTGAGGGCGCTCATATGCAGCAGGCGCGGCACGCCGGTTGCCTGGCAGGATTGCAGGAAATGGTCCGCCAGTTCCACGTGCACGCGCTGGAAATCACCGGCATGGTGTTCATTCAGGATACCCACCAGGTTGACGGCGGCGGCGCAGCCCTCCAGCAGGCTCGCGAGTTGTTTCGTCAGGCCCTGCCCGGTCTCGATCACTTCGATGCGTGGATTGACCAGCAGGTGTCGCGCGCGGGCACGGCGCCGCACCGGGATGCGTACTTGCCAGCCCCGTTCCGTGAGCCGATGGGCGAGATGAGCGCCGACAAAACCGCTGCCGCCAAGGATGAGGATCGTTTGCTGTCTGGCCATGAAGTATCTGCTGTCGTCCTGTGAATGTCGGGCAAATAGTGGCGGCAGCCCCGTGGCAGGTCAAGGTTGGGCTTGCTGTATCTCGGGCAGGCGCTCCCGCAGCCGGGTGACGGGTCGTTCCAGTCGGTACTCGAATATGGCCGCATAGGCCAGCACATTGCGCACGTAGTTGCGGGTTTCGTGGAAGGGGATACGGTCCACCCACACCTCCGCGTCCTGTTCCTGCTCAGGCCGCCAGCGCTTCACGCGATGGGGGCCGGCATTGTAGGCGGCGGTGGCCATGGCGGGGTTGCCGCCGAACTCGTCGAGCATGCGGCGCAGGTAGGCGCTGCCCAGCAGGATGTTCTTGTCGGTCTGCAGCAGGGACTGGGTATTGGGCAGTGGCACCTGCTCCTGGCGTGCGGTCATGCGTCCGGTAGCGGGCATGAGCTGCATCAGGCCCAATGCGCCAGCGGGCGAGCGGGCGTCCTGCATGAAGGCACTCTCCTGGCGGATCACGCCGAAGATCAGCGCCGGATCCAGTCGTTGATGTTGCGCGGTGCGCATGACTTCCCGCTGGTGTAACAGGGGGAAGCGCAGGTCGAGGTCGGAGTAGTGGGCGGCATGGGCCGTGGTGATGATGGCGCGGTCATGCCAGCCCCACTGATGGGCCAGCCGTGCAGCCAGTTGCAGGTCTCGGGGCGCAAGGCGGCGGGTGAGTTCGTACCATTCCCGCCGCGCATCGGTGATCAGACCCGCGCGGTACAGTTCCCGGGCCCGCAGTACGCCGGGTGCGCGTTCCAGTTGCGCAAGTTCCGCCGGGCTGGCGGCGATGGGCTCGTCGTTCATGGCGTACTGCCAATCGAGCCGGTCCGCGGCCAGGAATCCGTGGTAGTCCCGCTCCCGTGCCAGGCGAGTGAATTCAGCCATGGCCGCGTCTTCCCTGCCCAGGGCGTGCAGGGCTCGTGCGCGCCAGTAGCGCCATTCGTTCTTGTCCCGCTCGTCGTCGGACAGGGCCGCGTGACCGTAGAGCACCTGTTCCCAATGCTCCCCCACCAGCGCCGAACGGATGCGCCACTGCTGCACCGTATCGTCGGCGCTGGTGTCGGGGACCTGGATCAACCATTCCAGGGCGCGCGGATGATGGGCGAAGGCCGCGGACAGGGCCATGCGTCGCAACGCCGCAGCGGCCAGTGCGGGATCCAGGCCATGTCGTGCGCGCAGGTCTTCCCAGCGGGCAAAGGCCTGTTCGGGATCATGACGGGCCAGGCGGATCAGGCCATGGTGAATGATCTCATGCGCCATGGGGCCTTCGGTGCGCCGGGCCTCGTCCGCCAGCATCTGTGCCGGTCGGCGGTGCATATCAC
>JAIVHA010000227.1 GCA_020201295.1 Lysobacteraceae bacterium
ACGTGGTGCTGATGGGCATGAACGGTCTGTGCCTCGCGGTACTGGACTGGGCGCGACGTTTCCAGCGCCAGATCCCCGCCGTGAAAATCGTGGTCATGAGCGTGGACGCGTCCATGGTGATCCCCGACCGGTTGGTACAGAGTGGCATACAGGGCTGCCTGACCAAGAACTGCACCGAGGCGGAATTGCTCGAGGCCCTGCGGGCGGTGCACCGGGGCGAACGTTACATCAGTCTTCAGCTGGCGCGCCAGCTGGCGGACAAGCGCCTGTCGGCGGAACCTCAATCTCCCTTTGAGCTGCTGACCCACCGGGAGCTGCAGGTGGCCTTGCTGGTCACCCAGGGCAAGAACACCGCCCAGATCGCCAGGTCGCTCTGTCTCACCGGCAAGACCGTGAACGGCTACCGCAGCCGCATCATGGAAAAACTGGGTGTCCGCACCGATGTCCAGCTCACTCACCTGGCCCTGCGCCACGGCGTCATTGAGCTGGCGTGCGGTTGTTAGGAACCCCGTCAGCACTTCTGACTATTTTATAATTAATATAATACATGAAGTTAAAATTAAAACCTAAGTACTTACTTGAGGCGCTGGTTCTGGTCGTCGTGCTCCTGGCGGCAGAGGCCTTCCTGACCCGGGATGCGGTGCGGGGCCCGGCCCCGCCCTTTCAGGCGCAGACCCTGGCTGGCAACCCTTTCGATCTGGCTGAGCTGAAAGGACGTCCGGCGGTGATCCATTTCTGGGCCACCTGGTGTCCCGTGTGTGATCTGGAACAGGGCATGGTGGAGCGGCTGGCACGCAGCCATCCCCTCATCAGCGTCGCCATGCAGTCGGGGACGGAGGCAGAGGTGGCGGAGTGGATGGCCGGGCGCGGCGTGACCTACCCGGTGGTCAATGATCCCACCGGCGAACTGGCCGGACGCTATGGCGTCACCGCCGTGCCGGCCAGTTTCGTGCTGGATCCTCAGGGGCGGGTACGGTTCGTCACCCGCGGCTACACCAGCGGCCTGGGGATGCGGGCGCGGTTGTGGCTGGCGGGCTGGTACCGCTAGCCCGGGCGCGGCGTGCTACCATCGACGCCGTCAGGGTGGGACATAACAAGGACACGTCGAACATGAGCGCAGCACGTATCCGGGCACCTGAACTGCCGCTGGACTTGCAGTGGTTCAACACCAGTCGTCCCTTGAACCTGGAAGAGTTGCGCGGCCGGGTGGTGTTGCTGGATTTCTGGACGTACTGCTGCATCAATTGCATGCACGTGCTATCGGATCTGAAATATCTCGAGGAAAAATACGGTGACCGGCTTACGGTCATTGGCCTGCATTCCCCCAAGTTCCCCAATGAACGCGTCGGCGCGCAAGTGCAGAAGGCCATCAACCGTCATCACATCCGCCACCCGGTGGCCCATGACCCGCGCTTCCAGGTGTGGCGCAGCTACGCCATCAAGGCCTGGTGCTCGTCGAAGCCGCGCAGAAGGGCCTGAAGCCCCGGGCTCAGTTGCCACTGCAAACACACCCGGAAGCGCGGGCATCCATGAGTTTTCCCGGCAAGGTCTACGCCACCGAGCATGCCCTGTACATTGCCGACACAGGTCGCAACCGCATCCTCGAGACCTATCACGATGGCACCATTCGCCGTATCTTTGGCAGCAATACCGCCGGTTTCCTCGACGGCAACCAGCAGGAGGCCGCCTTCGACAGTCCCCAGGGCATGGTGCGGGTGGAAGACTTCCTGTTCGTGGCCGACACCGGCAACCATGCCATCCGCCGCATCGAGCTCCGCCACGGCGACGTGGAGACCTTTGCCGGCACCGGCCAGCAGGGGCGCTACGTGGGCAGCTACTTCGACAAGCCGCGGGAGGCGCCCCTCAATTCCCCCTGGGACCTGGCCTATGGCCGGGGCGTGCTCTACGTGGCCATGGCCGGCCAGCACCAGATCTGGGCCTACCAGCTGGCCAAGCGTACCCTGGAGGTGCTGGCCGGGTCGGGGCGCGAGGATCTTGTCGATGGCGCCCTGTCCACCGCTGCCCTGGCCCAGCCTTCGGGGCTGGCCATGGGCGACGGCCGCCTGTATCTTGCCGATGCCGAGACCTCGGCTATCCGGGTGATCGACCTGGAAAAGGAGATCCTGCACACCCTGGTGGGTCAGGGCCTGTTCGAGTTCGGCGACCTGGATGGGGTCGGTACCGCGGCCCGGCTCCAGCACCCCCTGGGCCTGTACCTGGACGCGGCTCGAAACTGCCTGTGGATTGCGGATACCTTTAACTCAAAGATCAAGATGATATCTCTGACTTCTAACCATGTTTCGAGCATGGGTCTGAGCCTTCCCCTCAACGAACCCGGCGGCCTGCATGGGGTAGGCGACTCCCTGTTCGTGGCCGACACCAACCACCACCGGGTCATCCGCATCGATCTGAAAAAGGCCGAGGCCGAAATACTGGATGTCCATGAGTAGTGCCCTGTTCGACCCCGATTGCCGCCGTTGTCCGCGGCTGGCGGATTTTCTCGATGAAGTAAAGCAACGCCACCCGGACTACCATGCCCGGCCGGTGCCGTCCTTCGGCGACCCGCGCGCGCGGTTGCTCATCGTCGGCCTTGCCCCCGGCATGCATGGCGCCAACGCCAGTGGCCGACCCTTCACCGGTGATCACGCCGGCATCCTGCTGTATGAAACCCTGCATGCCTTTGGTTACGGCAGCCGCCCGCTGTCCGAATCCGCCCGCGATGGACTGAAGCTCAAGGATTGCCGCATCACCAACGCCGTCAAATGCCTGCCCCCCGGGAACAAGCCGGAGCTGGCCGAGGTCAAGACCTGTAATGCCTTCCTGCGTGCGGAACTGGCGGAGCTACCCAAGGACGCCGTGGTGCTGGCCCTGGGCAAGATCGCCCACGATGCGGTGGTACGCGCCCTGGAGCAGAAACCCGGCCAGTATCGCTTCGGTCACGGCGCGCGCCACCGTTTGCCGACCGGGCAGTGGCTGCTGGATTCCTATCACTGCAGCCGCTACAACACCCAGACACGGCGGCTCACCCCGGAGATGTTCCGGGAGGTGTTCGAACAGGCGCGGGAGTTGCTGGCGGCCATGTAGGAGCGGCCTCTGGCTGCGAATATTCGGTGCCACGGCCGTTCGCGGGCAAAGCCCGCTCCTACAGGCGACAACGCCTTTTTGCCGTTCATTACCTTGCCATGACCAAAGCTGCCGTCACAGAGTTCGACCCCAAGGCCTTTCTCAAGACCCTGACCACCCGTCCAGGGGTGTACCGCATGCTCGACACGGCCGGCAAGGTGCTGTACGTGGGCAAGGCCGGCAACCTCAAAAAACGGGTATCCAGTTATTTCCAACGCACGCTGCAGAGCCCCAAGACCCAGTCCCTGGTGAGCCAGATCCAGGGCATCGAGGTCATGGTCACTCGCACCGAGGGCGAGGCCCTGCTGCTGGAAAACAACCTCATCAAGGAATTCCGACCGCGCTATAACATTCTTCTGCGCGACGACAAGAGCTATCCCTACATCTTCCTGTCCGACCATGAGTATCCGCGCCTGTCCGTGCACCGGGGCACGAAGCGGGCGCGCGGCCGCTATTTCGGTCCCTATCCCAATGCAGGGGCGGTGCGTGAGAGTCTGCACCTGCTGCAGAAGGTGTTTCGCGTGCGCCAGTGCGAGGACAGTTTCTTCCGTAATCGCAGCCGTCCTTGTCTGCAGCACCAGATCGGTCGTTGCAGCGCACCCTGCGTGGCCTGGGTCAGTCCGGCGGATTATGCCGAGGACGTGCGCCATACGGTGTTGTTCCTGGAGGGCAAGAGTAACCTGGTCATCGACGAACTGGTGCAACGCATGGAGGCGGCGGCGGAGCGTCAGGCCTTCGAGCAGGCGGCCCAGTACCGCGACCAGATCATCGACCTGCGCCGGGTGCAGGAGCGCCAGTATGTGAGCGGCGAGGGTGGCGACCTGGACATCGTCGCCGCCTCGGTCAAGGGCGGGGCGGCCTGCGTGCAGGTATTCTTCATCCGTGCTGGGCGCAACCTGGGCAACAAGGCCTTTTTCCCGCGCCTGCCCGAGGAGTCGCGGGTAGAGGAGGTGCTCACGGCCTTCCTGGGACAGTTCTACCTGGGCCATGAGATTCCCCGCGAACTGCTGGTGAGCCATGCGCTGGCCGAACAGTCCGCCCTGGAGGAAATGCTCACGGAGCGCGCCGGGGTGAAGGTGACCTTGCGCCACCGGGTGCGTGGCGAGCGGGCGCGCTGGCTGCAACTGGCGGTCACCAACAGCGAGCAGGCCCTGGAGGCGCACCTTGGCAGCCAGTCGGGCATGCGCCGGCGCCGCGAGGCGGTACGCGAGGCGTTGCGCCTGGAGTCCTCCCCGGCGCGCATGGAGTGTTTCGACATCAGCCATACCCAGGGGGAGGCCACGGTGGCCTCCTGCGTGGTGTTCGATGCCGAGGGGCCGCTCAAGTCCGACTACCGCCGCTTCAACATCGAAGGCATCACCCCCGGCGATGACTATGCCGCCATGGAACAGGCCCTGAGCCGGCGCTATACCCGGCTGAAAAAGGGGGAGGCGCGGCTGCCCGACGTGCTGTTCATCGACGGCGGTCCGGGCCAGACGAATGCAGCCGTGCGGGTACTGGAGGAGCTGCAGCTCCCCGAGGTACTCATCGTCGGTGTGGCCAAGGGGGTGGAGCGGCGCCCCGGCCTGGAAGTACTGCATATACCCGGGCAGGAGAGAGCGGTAGAATTGCCGGCGGATTCCCCGGCCCTGCACCTGATCCAGCAGATCCGCGACGAGGCACATCGTTTCGCCATTACCGGCCACCGGGCGCGTCGTGCCAAAACGCGCAGCCGTTCGCCCCTGGAGCGTATTCCGGGTATTGGCCCGAAACGCCGTCAGCAGTTGCTCAAGCAGTTCGGCGGCCTGCAGGAAGTGGCCCGCGCCCAGGTGGAGGAACTGGCCAGTATCGAAGGCATCAGCCGGGCCCTGGCCCAGCAGATCCATGACGCCTTTCGTGAGGAAAAGAATTGACCATGCCCCTGAACATCCCGAATTACCTGACGCTGTTCCGCATCGCCCTGATCCCGGTCTGGTCATCATCGGTCGCGAGATCGCCATCTCGGCCCTGCGTGAATGGATGGCCGAAATCGGCGAGCGCGCCCATGTGGCCGTGTCCTCCATCGGCAAGGTCAAGACCACGCTACAGATGATCGCCATCCTGCTGTTGCTCTACCATGCGCCGATCGGACCGCTGCCTGTGTACGCCATCGGCGTGGTACTGCTCTACATCGCCGCCTTGCTGACCCTGTGGTCCATGTTCGTCTACCTGCGTGCCGCCTGGCCGCTGCTGACGGATCCGTCCTCGCATTGAGTTATTGGGCATAAGCCCGACCTGTAGAGTGGCACCGTTCAGCACCGGGTGTGTGTAGGTCGGGCTTCAGCCCGACGCTCAATCCTGCTGCCCGCCGGTGCCGCGGGCCGGCACGAAGGTCTTGCCTGGCTCGGCTTGTGTCGGGCCCAGCAGCTCATCGAGTCCTCCTCGCAGTTGCGTGAAACCGCCCCCCAGCGCCCCGGTGTATTGCCTTTGCGCATCCGCGCGCAGCTGCTCGAATTCGCCACGGATGGCCTCCCGCAGTTCCGCTTCGAAGGCGTCGCGGCGCAGGTATTCCTCCGCCTCCAGCGCACCCTTGTCCACCAGCACCCAGGTCCCGATGCCGGCCACGATGCCGCCCACCAGGGCACAGCCCGCCACCAGGGGCGCTGCCACGACGCTGGCACCGCACAGGGCCGCACCGGTGGCGGCTCCACCACCCGCACCCGTGAGGGCGCCGCCGGCAGCCTTGAGGCCCAGCTTGCCTGCCGTGGCAAGTCCGAGCTTTTTCATGGCCACGACGCCCGCCAGCGCGCCGGCGGAGGCCGCTGCCCCCTGACGCGCCAAGTCCTCGGGGGCGAGACCCAGGCGCGGTTCCAGGCGTGTCGAGAGTCCATCGCCAAGGCCGCGGCTTTCCACTACCCGCAGTTCGACCGGGCCTTCCGGTTCCACGGCCAGCTCGCGCACCAGTATTGCCAGCAGGGCGTTGGCCTCTTGGGCCGCCATGCGCAGTTCCTGGTCCAGTTCCTGGTCCAGGCGAGTGAACAGCTCGTCGAGACTGGCCGCCGTGGCGGCGGGTTCGAATACATGCTCCACCATGCGCTCCGCCACGAAGCGTGGCAGTTCTCCAAGGGCGGCATGGAACAGGCGCGCGTACTCGCCCTGCAGGGAGTAATACCAGTCGGCGAAGCGCGGCACCTGGGCCAGGGTCTGGTCCAGCAGGACTTCATAGCCCCTGTTCAATTCCTGTTCCAGGCGCTGCCGGGCCTCATGCTCCTGTTGGTCGATCCAGTCATGGGTGCGAGCCTGCAGGGCGGGGAGAGCGGCGGGGTCGAGGTGGAGGGTCTCGCCGCCGAGCAAGGTAATCTGTACGACCTCGGACCACAGGGTGGGTGGCTGGGTCTTCTCCTCCAGCTGCAGGGCGGCCCACTGGGCCGTCCCGCGGATACCGGCGAACAGGGCCAGCAGCACCGCGGCCAGCAGGATGATCAGGAAACCAGCCCAGAACCAGCGCCAGGGGAAGCGGCGCGGAGGAGGGGATTGGCTATTGCTTACCACCATGTTCGGGTTTCCATCTCGACTGTGATTCGGGTTTCTTGTAGGAGCGGCCTCTGGCTGCGAAATGCTTGGCTACCCGCTTCGCGGCCAGAGGCCGCTCCTACGGGTTCCCGTCCTGGGATGTGAACCGCCAGGGTCTGGCCATGACCCCACCCAGTACCCCGCTATAGGCCCAGGCCAGCAGGAAGGAGAGCCCAAAGGCGGCGATGAAGCCGAGCCAGGCCAGCGTGACCGGCATGCCTTCCAGTCCGGCAAAGAGGCGCTGTGCCGTCCACCAGCTCGCAGTTTCCAGTAGCGCGCCGGTGCGCGCCAGTATCGCCAGGGCATCGCAACCGAGTTCGACCCGGGCCGCGCCATGGCGCAGGGCCTCACTGAAGCCCACGCCGTAGTAGTCGTCCCGGGCCGTGAACAACAGGGACACCAGCAGGCCCAGCCACACAAATATGGCGTTGATGCGCCGGGCCCAGGTCCGGGCCAGTGCCGCCTGGTACTGGACTATGACCTCGTCCCGCAGCAGGCGGTTCAGCAGCCATAAGAGGGCGCCCAGGACCAGGATATCGAACAGCAGGAATAACCATTGGGACGGGTTCAGCAACAGGAGGGCGACCACCAGGATCAGGGCCAGGGCCAGGGACTTGACTCCCTGCCAGGAGTACAGGAACAGGCGGCGGCCGAGCCAGCGGGCCAGGCGGCCATGGGGCCGCAGGCAGGCGCGAATGAACAGGTGGCGGCGCAGCAGGGCGGTTTCGCAGCCGGCCAGGAAGATCAACACCCACAGTACCAGGACCAGGGGTAGCGCGGCGGCACAGCCAAGCCGCCCGGCCAGCGTGGTCCAGAGCGCCAGCACCAGCCAGACGCCGGCCATGGCGGCCAGGTGCCAGGGGAGCTTCCCTGGTGTGTTGGTGGGGTCCTGTGTCATCCCATGTACGCCTGTGCCTGCTCCTGTAGTCTTGACTTTACCCGATCGCGCATTAGAATAGCGGGCTTCGTAGTGCGGCGGGAATAGCTCAGTTGGTAGAGCACAACCTTGCCAAGGTTGGGGTCGCGAGTTCGAGTCTCGTTTCCCGCTCCAAATTCCGAAACCTCGGTTCACCACCGGGGTTTTTTCATGTAAGCAGTGTCATTGGCGCCAAACGGGGCGCGAATGCTACACTCGCGACGACACCCTGGCCGGGTGGCAGAGTGGCTATGCAGCGGATTGCAAATCCGTGTACCTCGGTTCGACTCCGGGCTCGGCCTCCATTTTCCCCGCAATTCCCCCAGTACTGCTCGTGCATTCCCTCTATTCTCCGCTAAACTTGAATCAGTAGAGTAACTGGTCCGTCCGGCTAGCCATTCGAGGAGTGCGCCCCTTGGGTCATGAGCAGAGCCGGGTACCGGTACATCACACCCAAATCCATTCGAAGAAACCATGGCTGTTTACCCTGCTGGTGGTGCTCCTGGTGTTCCTGGCGGAGCAGCTTATCGAGCATTACCAGAAACGCGCGGCCCTGGAAGCAGAGCAGACCAGCGTACTCAACCAGCTTTCCACCCTGCGGGCCCGCCTGGAAGGGGTAGTCAACGCCAACATGCTCCTGATCCACGGGCTCACGGCCGTCATCGCCGCCGAGCCCGACATGGACCAGGAAGGCTTTGCCCGCATTGCCCGGGGTCCCCCTGCCGCTGGTGCAGGGTGGTGTGGGTATTATTGCGCGAGAACCGGTGTTCCTGCCATCGGAACCGCCCGGCACGCCCCCGCGGCCCTGGGGCCTGTTGGCATCAGTCATGGATGCCGAGGCGCTCTACGAAAAGGCCGGCCTGACCACGGGGCACGGCAACTACCGCCTTGCCATCCGCGGCCGGGACGGTACCGGGGCCAATGGCGAGGTGTTCTTCGGTGACGCCACGGTCTTCGATCGGCAGCCCATCACCCAGTCGGTTACCCTGCCCGGTGGCAGCTGGCAGATTGCGGCAATCCCCGCTGCCGGCTGGGGTCAGTCCGGAACAGCAGCACTCTGGGTCATTCGCCTGGCCAGCCTGCTTCTGGCGCTGAGCGCGGCGCTGGCTATGTTCCATGTCATGCGCAATCGCGAGGCGCTGGCGCAGGCCAATGTTCATCTCAATACCCTGCTGGATACCATCCCCGACCTCGTCTGGGTGAAGGATGCCGAAGGGATTTTTCTCGCTTGTAATCGCCGCGTCGAAGAGTTGATGGGCCGCACCGCGGATGCGATCGTTGGCCGGCGCGCCGAGGATTTCTTCCCGCCCGCGATGGTGGAACAGTTACTGCTCAACGACCGCGCCGCCATCTCGGCGGGCACCCCGATAAGCAATGAAGAATGGCTCGAGTTCTCGGGCGGTAAGCGCATCCTGTCGGAAACCATCAGGACACTTGTCTACGATGCCAGTGGGCAATTGATCGGGGTGCTGGGCATCTGCCGGGACATCACCCAACGCAAGCACGACGAGGAACGCATCCAGCGCCTCAATCGAGTCTACGCGGTATTGAGCGGCATCAACCAGGCCATCATTCATCTGCGCGAACCCTTGTCCCTCTACACCGAGGCCTGTCGGATCGCCGTGGAGATTGGTGGTTTCCGCATGGCCTGGATTGGGCTCGTGGATTTGGACAGTGGTGATGTGACTCCGGTGGCGCATGCGGGTGTGACGGGTGATTACCTCGATAATCTGAAAATCAATCTGAAGAATCATGAGCGTTCCCGCGGACCCACTGGCAATGCGCTGCGTAATGGTGCGTATGTGGTCTGCAACGACATCGCCAACGATCCCAGTATGTCAGTCTGGCGCGATGCGGCCCTGGAATTGGACTACCGTGCCTCTGCCGCCTTTCCCTTGCGCGTGGACGGAGCAGTACGCGGCACTTTCAATATTTATGTCGACAGTACCGATTATTTCGATGCCACGGAGTTGAACCTGCTGGATGAGCTGGCCAGCAACATCGGCTTTTCCATGGAGGTTGCAGAACGGGAGGAACAGCGCCAGCAGCAGGACCGGGCGCTGCGCGCCAGTGAACAGCGCTACCGTTTCCTGCTGGAGAACGCCCCTTTCCCCGTGGTCCTGACCCGCGTCAGCGACGGCATCCTGCGGTATGGCAATCACCGTGCCGAGGCCTTGTTCTGTATTCCAAGAGAGCAGGGGATTGGCCTTCCGGCCAGTCGTTTTTACCACAACCCGCAGGAACGGGAGCACTTTATTCAACGCTTGCGACAGGAGGGTAATGTCTTCGACCAGGAGCTGCGCATGGTGAGTACCACCGGCCGTGTCTTCTGTGCCCTGGTTTCCGCCTCGGTAGTGGAATTCGAGGGGGAACCGGCCATTTTTGCCGCCATCAACGACATTACCGAACGCATGCGTATCCAGACGGAAATGGAGCTGAACGCCAAGGTGTTCGAGCAAAGCAGTGAAGGCATCATGATCTGTGATGCCCAGAACAACATGGTGTCGGTCAATCGCGCCTATTGCGAAATCACCGGGTACCCGCAAGAGGAATTGCAGGCACAGAATCCACGCATCCTCAAATCCGGGCGTCACGATGCGGCTTTCTATCGCAATATATGGACCCAGGTTCTCAACCGCGGGCAATGGGAGGGAGAGATCTGGAACCGGCGCAAAAGTGGTGAGATTTTTCCCTGCTGGCTGTCCATCACCGCCTTGCGCGGAGGGGAAGGTGAGATCACCCATTACATCGGTGTATCACGCGATATTTCCAAGCATAAGCAGGATGAGGAGCAGATACGTCACCTGGCGCATTATGACGTATTGACTGGCCTGCCGAATCGTTACCTGCTGAATGACCGTATCGAGCAGGCTATTTCCCAGGCGCACCGGGAGGGACATTCCCTCGGACTCATGTTTCTGGACCTGGATCGTTTCAAGAATGTAAATGATTCACTTGGCCACCAGGTGGGCGACCGGATGCTCATGGAGGTTGCCAAGCGCCTCAAAGGATTGGTTCGCGAAGAAGATACGGTGTCGAGGCTGGGCGGCGATGAGTTCATCATCCTGTTGCTGGGTGTGGATGCGGAGGGGGCGGCACATGTGGCCAGCAAGATCATTCNATTACCCCCTCTATTGGCATTGCCATGTTTCCCGAGGACGGCCAGGGGATCGAAGCCTTGCTGCAGTGTGCCGATTCCGCCATGTACAAGGCCAAGGATACCGGCCGCAACAACTACCGTTTTTTCACGGTGGAAATGCATTCCCATATCCGACGCACCCTGCAATTGGAAAATGCCCTGCGCCGCGCCCTGGAACGCAATGAACTGGCCCTGCACTATCAACCCCAACTCGATATCTCCAGTGGCGATATCGTAGGCGTGGAGGCCTTGCTGCGCTGGAAACATCCAGAGTTTGGGATGGTGTCACCCGCCGACTTCATCCCGATTGCCGAAGATAGTGGCCTGATTCTGCCCATCGGTGAGTGGGTGCTGCGCACTGCCGTGCAACAGAATCGGGCCTGGCAGCAGGCGGGGTTGGGTAATTTCGCCATGGCAGTGAATATTTCCGCCGTGCAGTTCCGTCAGGCCTCGCTGGCCCAGATGGTAGGACAGATACTGCGAGAGTTCGGTCTGGCACCAGGCTGGCTTGAGCTGGAACTGACGGAAGGCATCACCATGGAGGATCCGCTGACGGCGATCGGAATCATGGACCGGCTGCACGAGCAGGGGGTGCGGCTCTCCATCGACGATTTCGGTACTGGCTACTCCTCCTTGTCTTATCTCAAACGATTCAGGATCAACAAGCTGAAGATCGACCAAAGTTTCGTCCAGGACATTACCAGCGATCCGGACGATGAGGCCATCGTGGAAGCCGTGATCAGCCTGGCGGACAGCCTGCAACTGCGTACCATTGCCGAGGGCGTGGAGACGGCAGAACAGCTGGAGTTTCTGCGTAGCAAGGGATGTGACGAAATCCAGGGGTATTATTTCAGCAAGCCCTTGCCGGCACAGGAACTGGAGGCGCTGTTGCGGGCTCATAACGATCGCAACAGTTGATTCTTTATTGCGCCGGCCTCCAATGCCGTTACAATGGCATCCTTTCCAGCCCGGGTGGCGAAATTGGTAGACGCAAGGGACTTAAAATCCCTCGGTGGTAACACCGTGCCGGTTCGACCCCGGCCCCGGGCACCATACATCTCAAGTAGTTACTTCGTTCGTCTCCTCTTTCGTTACCGCCACATCCGTTAATTTGTGCCCAATTTGTGCCATTACTTTACTACCCTGAGTCTGGGCCGGCCAGAAGAGGGGGGTGGTACCGGTGTGGGTCGATGCGTAATGCGTCGCGCGGCATCCTGTAAATGGTCTGCAGACAAATGCGCATAACGCAAGACCATCACAAACGTGCGCCAGCCGCCGAGTTGCATCAGCTCGTGTAACGAGGTGCCTGACATTACATGCCACGAAGCCCAGGTATGGAGCAGGTCATGCCATCGAAAGTCTTCAAGACCGGCTTCTGCCAGGGCCCGTTTCCAGACCCGACTCTCGATCTTGCGAAACGGTTGACCGTCTTTCACGAACACACGTTCTTCGTGCTGATCCTGACACTCATCCAACACGCGTAACGCATCCTCATTCAACGGCACAGCGATGGCCTTTCCCGCCTTGGCATTCCGGGCATGGACCCAGGCACAGCCACGTTCACGGTCGATCTGGTCCCAACGAATCTGCAACACGTTGGATTGGCGCAACCCGGTCGCCAGAGCAAAGCGCATGGGCTTGGCATAGTAGTCCGGTAACGCTTCTTCCAGTTTGCGCGCCTCTTCCCGTGTTAACCAACGCACACGTTCGTTGTCTTCCGGTAACAGTTCGATCATCGGGGGATGATCAACCCATTTCCACTTGAGCGTCGCCCGTCTCAATATGGCCCGAATCAAGGCCAAATACCGATTGATTGTGGCATTCTTGATGCCCTCGCCATCACGACCGGGTTCATCTCGCTTGATCTCG
>JAIVHA010000080.1 GCA_020201295.1 Lysobacteraceae bacterium
AGTGTAGGAGCGGCCTCTGGCCGCGAACGGTGATGCCACAACTATTCGCGGCCGAAGGCCGCTCCTACGACATCTTCAACGGGCCGAACGCAGGTAATCCTTGGACACGCGCACCGTCACGGTCTCCGAATAGAGGTCGTGCCAGCCGCGCTTCTGTCTGTCGAACAGGATCCACCAGAACCCCAGCCCCAGCGCGGCCCAGGAAACCATGGCGGTGAGAAAGCGCAGCAGTGCCTGCAGCCAGGTGATGGGGCGGCCATCGGGGCGCTGCACCCGCAGCCGCCAGGCGCGCAGGCCCAGGGTCTGGCCACCGCGCACCCAGAACCAGCCGTAGAAGAAAAAACTTACCATGAACAGGTAGCTGGTGTAGAGCGGGTTGCCGGCCCGCAGTGCCTCGCCATGGGTGAAGGGCAGCAGGATGGCCGTGGCGCAGAACCATACCGCCAGCAACAGCAGGCTATCGTAGAAGACGGCGCCGAGGCGCGGCAGCAGGCCGGCGGGTACGGGGGGTGTCTGGGAAGGGGCAGGGTTCATCGGGAATGGGCAAGCAGATCGCCAAGCCGCTTACTCTACCCACAAGCGACGGGTCGATCAAGTTGGCAACCCCGCTGGAGCTGTGGTAAACAGACAGGACCTGATAAATATCAAAACCAGCAGGGGGCAGGAGCAGGATGAGTATCGTGGCTGAACTGGCTGCCAGGCCGGGCGTGATCGCGGCCGGTGAATATTCCTACCGTGGTGACCGATTTCAATGCAAGGGTGAACTGAGCGAGGAACATGCGCGCATGGCCTCCATCATGTGTCGCGCGACCAACCTCAGCGCTCACATGCAGGCTCATTTCCTGGCGCTCGGCATGGACCCATGTCCCTTCAACCCGGCCTCGGGCTGGAGCGTGCGCGGACCTCATTTCACCGTGTGCGTGATGGCCAATGTGTTCTGTTTTCTGGACAATACCGCCACCTCGCTGAACGAAGTGATGCGGCTGATGCACAAGCATCTGGGGCGTGAACCCGAAGACCTGATTTGAAGGGTAGTGCGTAAAACAAGTCCATGAATAACCTAAGGAACCTTTGATTTATTCGTCATTGCGAGGATGCCTTGACCCGAAGGGTAAGGTATCCATGATGAAGCCCGAAGGGCTTCTATGGGCCAGTAGCGACGCGGCAATCTCCTAGCCATTGATCTACCATAGCCTGAGATTGCTTCGCTGCGCTCGCAATGACGGTTTTGAATAAATCAGAGGTTCCCCCGATAACAAACAGAGGAACCCTGCATGCAAAGCCTCGATGAACTGATGAAACTTCCTGGCGCCATCGCCAGCTTCGAATTTTCCGATCGCGGTGAACTGACCGAGCACTGCCTTGCCGAGGGCAACGAGCTTACCCCGGACATCCTTGATCTGGTCTCCCATGTTTGTATCGCCAATATCTCCATCGCCACCATGCAGGCGCGCGGTTGGGAAAAAGTTACCGGCCAGGCGGGCTTCTATCCCGTCGAGGGTTTCACCCTGGTGGGTTTCGACTGGTCCACCGTCTCCAGTGGTAACCGTGGCGTGATCCTGCGCAACGAAGAAGCGGACTACCAGGCCACCTACGATGCCCTGGGTGTATAGGGGGCGATCATGATACGACGCTTGCTGGCAATCGATGGCGTGAACGCAGTGTGCCATTTCCGCGATGATGGCGCACTGGTGGAAGGTCATGGTGTCCTGGAAGAACAACATATGGCCGGCCTGGCCATGTTCGCCCACGACTACCGACGCATTCTGCAGAGCCATGCCGACCAGTTGTCCATGTTCAGCCAGGTGCGCGGCTGGACCCCGCCGAAGGGCTGGATCGTGCATGGCAGGGAAGCCACGGTATGCAGTTTCGGCAACCTGGTGTGCCTGGTGGATAACCGCGAGGCTTCCTTGAGCGAGGTCATGCGTGAACTGGCGGACACGCAGTACTGATCAATCCATACCCGTCACTCCCGTCTTCAGCAAGGTACGAGGTCGGCCCGAAGTCGATCAAACTCCTTCTTGACGAAGCCATAGCATTCGCAGGCCTGGTCTTCCAGGCCAGAACGGTTCAAGACCTCGATGTGCCCCCTTTTGTAGCTGATGTAGCCGGCTGACTGCAGGCGCGTGGCGGCCTCGCTTACGCTCTCACGTCGAACGCCCAGCATATTGGCCATTGCCTCTTGTGTCATGGAGAGGTTCCTGGAGCATGTGCGGTCGAAATTGAGCAGCAGGCAACGGCAGAGTTGTTGTTCTACTGAGTGCCGTCGGACGCATCCGGTAGTCTGCGCCATCTGCGCGATCAAGGTTTGGGTATAGCGCATCAGGACATGCTGCAGTGCACCGCCCCGGGATAATTCCCGGCGCAATCGCGTAGTGCTCATTCGATAGGCATGGCCATCGGTTTGCACGACGGCTTGCGTCAGTGCTCCCTCGCCACCCAGCAAAACCGATATATCCAGCACGCCTTCATTCCCTACTTCGGAAACCTCGACGGAGCTGCCATCCTCCATGGAGCAGATAAGCGAAGCAGTTAGCGTGACCGGAAAGTAAATGTATTCCAGGTGATCGTTGAAGTCATACAACACGGTGGTACGCGGCAAGGATACAGGCTCGAGATCACCTGCGATCCGGCTGTATTCCGTTTCGGGAATCGCCGCGAGCAAACAATTGAGTCTGGGGCCGTGTAAGGTAGTCATGAAGTTTCTCCCTTTCGTGACGTTACATAGCGCACATTGCAGAAGGCGTGCCAGAGGTAAAAAAGCTGTTATAACGAGTACTTAGAAATGGTAGTACATTTTGGTCTGTCGGGCCTTGGCGACGGGAAGAGCGGGTGAGATCATTATCCCCATGATTTTACTTTGCTTGCGGCGTCTCCCACTGACGACGAACGGCGAGCGAATATGAAAAACCTTGCATGTATGCGGGAATGACGAAGGATTACCCATGAATGTTACACAGAAAATCACCACCCTCGGACAAAGTCTCTGGCTCGACAACCTGTCGCGCAGTCTGCTACGCGATGGCACGTTGGCCCGCTGGATCCGCGAGGATGGTGTGTCGGGCGTGACCTCGAACCCGTCGATCTTTCAGAAGGCACTGAAAAGCAGCCCGCATTACGCCGATGATCTGGCACGCCTGAAGGCGGGAGAGCCGGACGCCGAGCGTCGCTACGAGGCATTGGCCATCCCCGATATCCGCGATGCCTGCGACCTGCTACTGCCTGCTCATGAAGCCAGTGGTGGTGACGATGGCTATGTCAGTCTCGAAGTGGCACCGCGCTGGGCCCATGATGCCGCGCAAACCGTGGAGGAGGCACAACGCCTGTCCGCCGCGGTGGACAGGCGCAACCTGCTGATCAAGGTGCCGGGTACACCCGAGGGTATCGATGCCTTCGAGGCGTTGACCATGCTGGGCATCAACGTCAACGTCACGCTGCTGTTCTCCCTTAAACAGACCGAGGCAGTGTTCGCCGCCTATATTCGCGGCCTCACCGCACGCGCGCATTCCGGCGCCGATGTGCGCCGCAGCAAGGCGGTGGCCAGCCTGTTCCTGTCGCGTGTCGATACCCTGGTCGATAACCAGCTCGATGAGATTGGCACCGAAAAGGCGAGGGCGCTGCGCGGCAAGGCCGCGGTGGTGATGGCGAGGCTTGCCTATCAGCGTTATCTGCGGATATTTCACGGGGAAACCTTTGCCGCGCTGACACAACAGGGTGCGAGGCAGAATCCGGAGTATCCCGATCTGCTGTACGTGGAACCGCTGATCGGCCGCGAGACCATCAACACCCTGCCCGACAAGACCCTGGATGCGCTGCGCGACCATGGCCAGGCGGCCAGTCGGCTGGAGGACGGGATTGCCGAAGCGGAGACACACCTGGAGGACCTGAAACGTCTGGGCATCGACATGGATGCGGTCGGCAGTACCCTGCAGGACGACGGCGTCAAACTGTTCGAAGATGCCTACCAGGAGCTGCTGCGCCAAACCGAATAAATCCAAGGCCGCCTGGCTTGGGTATTGTCATTCCCGCCTTCGCGGGAAGGACGGGATATCCAATACCGTAGCCCGAGATTGCTTCGCTGCGCTTTCCTGTTCGCCACGGCCCTGTTGCGCCAGGGCGACGGGCGCATAGCTGACTTTCCGGGGTTGGGCATGATTCCGCCGAATCCAGGGGAAGCTTTAGTTTCAGGCAGTTGCGACAGACCGGGATGGAGGTTGACATGGAGTCAAGTTCGTCACACAGTATGCATTACATAATGTAATGCATTCAAGGTTCAAACATGGCGACATTCAGCATCCGGCTCCCCGACGAGCTCGAGCGCAATCTTGACGAAGAGGCCCGCCGCGCCGATCGCAAGCGGGCCGAGGTCGTTCGCGAAGCGATTACCGAATATCTCGCTCGCAAGGAGCGGGAGCGATTCATGGCGGAGATGGTGGAAGAGATCAACCGCGCATACGCCGATCCAGAAATTCGGCGTGAAGCGCTGGAAATCGCCGAAGAGACCGTTGATGACGGGCTCGATGCCATTATTGCGGAGGAACGCGCTGCGGGAATCGACCCGGATGAAAAGTGGTGGCGCTGATGAGGCGCGGTGAGATATGGGTTGGGAACCTCAACCCTCCACGCGGGCGGGAAATCGGTAAGGCTCGGCCTGTATTGATTATACAGTCGGATGAACTGACGCAAACCGATTCGCCGATGATAATCGTCCTTCCACTGAGCACCCGGGTATATCCTGGCTTCAAGCGCTGGCGAATTGCGCTGCTACCGCGTGACCGCCTGCTCAAAGCCTGTCAAATCGTCATTGACCAGCCACGTGCCCTTGGCCGTAGCCGTTTCGGTGATGGACCGCTCACCAAGTTGACCGCGGAGGAGATGGCTGCCGTGGAAAAGAGCCTGAAAGCGGTGATGGGGATGTGGTGATCTGCGACGACCACAATGTGCCCCGCACGTAGCGGCAGGCGGTGGGATAGGGGCTCGATAAATCGACTATGGACGAATGGCACTGACTTAACGTCATTGCGAGCGAAGCGCGGCAATCTCCTACCATGAAATCAGTCAGTTGGAGATTGCCGCGTCACTTCTGGCCCATAGAATCCCTTCGGGCTTCATCATGT
>JAIVHA010000228.1 GCA_020201295.1 Lysobacteraceae bacterium
GGTGATGACGCCGGCCTCGATGAGTTTGTCGCGTAGCAGGATGATGGGATCGCGCCCGGACCACATGCGTTCCTCCTCCTTGGCGCGGTAGGCATTGGAGTCGGACATGGAATGGCCGCGATAGCGGTAGGTCATCAACTCCAGGAAATAGGGGCCCTTACCGGAACGCACGTGGCCCACTGCGACCTTCGCCGCCTCGTAGACCTTCTCGATGTCCTGGCCGTCGGCCTGGGCGGCGGGGATATCGTAGCCAGACACGCGCTTATACTGATCGATCACCGCCGTGGAGCGGTCGATGCGGGTACCGATGCCATACAGGTTGTTCTCGCAGACATAGAGCACCGGCAGGTTCCAGACCTTGGCCATGTTCAGGGATTCGTGGAAGGTGCCCTGGTTGTTGGCGGCATCGCCCAGGAAGCAGATGGCGATCTCGTCGCCACCTTTCATCTTAATGGCCTTGGCCATGCCGGCCGCCAGCGGAAAGGGACCACCCACCAGGGCGTAGCCGCCCATGAAATGGTGCTCGGCGTCGAAGATGTGCATGGAACCGCCACGGCCCTTGCTGCAGCCGGTCTCCTTGCCGAACAACTCGGCCATCACAGCCTTCGGATCGGTACCGCACTTGATGGCATGGACATGGTCGCGGTAACCGGTGATGACGTAGTCGTGGCCGGGGCGAGCGGCTTCCATGACACCGAAGCAGCAGGCCTCCTGACCGGGGTAGAGGTGAAGAAAGCCTCCGATCTTGCGTTCCACGTAGGCTTCGTAGCAACGCTCCTCGAAGCGGCGCGCGAACAGCATTTCGCGCAGCAGCCGTTTCTTGTCGGCGGTATCCATGGGGCTCCTTATCGTTCAACAAGCGGTCGGCGGCGGGGATCACCCGCCCGGCCACAGGTACAGGTTCTTCAAACCAGATGGTTTTGTCTCTGGTCCCAGGGCACGCCGCGGGCGCGCCGACGGGCGCCTGGCCGGGTCTCGGCCAGGGCGTCCGGGCAAGAATAAGCGGCTAATGATCTTTGTTTTGGCCCGCGAGGTCAAGCTGGAGGGGTTGGAATCACCCCCTGGCGACTGCACAAAAAATATGGAAAATCAACATGTACCGAATTCTGACAGGGCTTGGGCCGGTCATGGTTTCCAAGCACGACGGAGGGACAGGCCACCTGTAGGAGCGGACTTGGCCGCGTATGCCGCAGCCAACCCGGTTCGCGGCCAAGGCCGCTCCTACAGGGGGGATCATCCCTGCTGCAATCGATTCCCGATCAGATAATAGGTACCCTGCCCCCAGTCACCACGGGAGCCCCCATGACCACCCCGCAACTGATCACCCTCGGCTGGCGCGAATGGGTCAGCCTGCCCGACCTTGGCATCCCCCGCGTCAAGGCCAAAGCCGATACCGGAGCGCGCACCTCGGCCCTGCACGCCTACTTCGTGGAGCCCTACGAGGAAGCGGGGCGACAACGGGTGCGCTTCGGCATCCACCCCGTGCAACGGGATAGCACGCAGGAAATCATCTGCCACGCGGACCTCGTCGACCAGCGCCGGGTCACCGACTCCGGGGGGCGCCAGGAACTTCGCTACGTGATCCGCACCCCCCTCCGGATCGGCGAAATGACATTCGAGGCTGAAATCACCCTGACCAACCGTGATACCATGCGTTTCCGGATGCTACTGGGGCGCACCAGCCTCAAAGGCCGTTTCCTGGTCGATCCAGGGCGATCCTATCTCGCCGGCAAGCCCAGCCACCACTCCAAACGAACTCATCAGGAGCCCCGATGAAAATCGCCATTCTCTCGCGCAAGGCCTCCCTGTACTCCACCCGCCGCCTGGTGGAAGCCGCGAAGCAGCGGGGCCATGAGGCGCGGGTGATCGACACCTTGCGCTGTTACATGAACGTCGCCACCCACCGCCCCGAGGTCCATTACCGAGGTGAGATCCTGGAGGGCTTCGACGCCG
Organism: Lysobacteraceae bacterium; assembly: GCA_020201295.1. Classification (GTDB taxonomy): domain Bacteria; phylum Pseudomonadota; class Gammaproteobacteria; order DSM-19610; family DSM-19610; genus JAIVHA01. The sequence goes on from JAIVHA010000228.1 coordinate 1,954, forward strand.
TCATTCCGCGTATCGGCGCCTCCATCACCTTCTACGGGGCCGCCGTGCTGCGCCAGTTCGAGATCATGGGCGTGTATCCCGTCAACGAGTCGGTGGCCATCAGCCGCTCGCGGGACAAGCTGCGCTCCCTGCAGTTGTTGTCGCGCAAGGGTATCGGCCTGCCGGTCACCGGCTTTGCCCATTCCCCCGATGACGTGGATGACCTGATCAAAATGGTGGGCGGCGCGCCGGTGGTGATCAAGCTGCTGGAAGGCACCCAGGGCATCGGCGTGGTGCTGGCGGAAACCCAGCAGGCGGCGGAAAGCGTCATCGAGGCCTTCATGGGCCTGAAGGCCAACATCCTGGTACAGGAATACATCCGCGAGGCCGGCGGCGCCGACATCCGTTGCCTGGTGGTGGGCGACAAGGTGGTGGCGGCCATGAAGCGTCAGGCCAAGGAAGGAGAGTTTCGCTCCAACCTGCACCGCGGCGGCAGCGCCAGCCTGATCAAGATCTCCCCCGAGGAACGTTCCACCGCCGTGCGCGCCGCCAAGGTCATGGGCCTGAACGTGGCCGGGGTGGATATCCTGCGCTCCAACCATGGCTCGGTGGTCATGGAAGTGAACTCCTCCCCGGGGCTGGAAGGCATCGAACAGGCCACCGGCAGGGACGTGGCCGGTATCATCATCGACTTCATCGAGAAGAATGCCAAACCCAACAAGACCCAGACCCGTGGCAAAGGCTGACGCTGGCGCGCCGCTGCGTATCGGTGAGGTGGACATTCCGGCGGGTGCCAGCACCCGTCTCGAACTTCCCTTCGCGCGCCTTTATACCCGCAAGTCCATGACCCTGCCGATCCAGGTGATCCGCGGCCGACATCCCGGGCCTGTCCTGTTCGTCAGTGCCGCCATCCATGGCGATGAAATCAACGGCGTGGAGATCATCCGGCGCATGTTGCGCCTGTCGCAGATCCGCAAACTGCGCGGCACCCTGATCGCCGTGCCCATTGTCAATGTGCATGGCTTCATCCACCACACCCGCTACCTGCCCGATCGCCGCGACCTGAACCGCAGCTTCCCCGGGTCGGAAACGGGTTCGCTAACGGCACGACTGGCCAACCTGTTCCTGGAGGAGATCGTCAGCAAGTGCAGCCACGGCATCGACCTCCACACCGGCGCCATCCACCGGGAAAACCTGCCCCAGATCCGTGCCAACTTCGATCACCCGGAAACCCTGGCCATGGCCCGCGCCTTCGCCGTGCCCGTGCTACTGGACTCGGACATACGCGACGGCTCCCTGCGCCAGGCTGCCGACGAACGCGGCATCCCCACCCTGCTCTACGAGGCCGGCGAGGCGCTGCGTTTCAACGAGGTGGCAATCCGCGCCGGTGTGAAAGGCATTGTTGCCGTCATGCGCCACCTGGGCATGTTGGCGCCGACGCGCGGCGCGAAACGGGAAGTGGAGACCGTCGCCGCACGCTCCAGCACCTGGGTACGGGCCTCCGAAAGCGGTATCCTGCGCACCATCCGGCCGCTGGGCGCCCGGGTGCGCAAGGGCGAGGTGATCGGCCTGATTGCCGACCCCATGGGGGACCGGGAGATCGAGGTGCAGGCCAGCGCCAGCGGCATCATCATCGGCCGCGTCAACCTGCCGCTGGTCAATGAGGGCGAGGGCCTGTTCCACATCGCCCGTTTCGAATCGCCGCGGGTGGTGGAAGCCGAGGTGGAACGCTTGCAAGCCGTGGATCCCAACGACCCGCTGCATGAAGATGAATATCCT
>JAIVHA010000081.1 GCA_020201295.1 Lysobacteraceae bacterium
CGCCGCGGCAATCCCCCTCTACGACAGAGCAACAGTTTGGAGATTGCTTCGCTTCGCTCGCAATGACGTCATGGTTGCAGCAGGCAATCCCTAGTCTTCCGCCAACGCAGCCTGTTGCCGGATGATGAGTTCGCCGATGCCCTTCTTGGCCAGCGCCAGCATGGCGTTCAATTCGTCCTGGGAAAAAGGATGCCCTTCCGCCGTACCCTGCACCTCGATGAACTGGCCGGCATCGTTCATGACCACGTTCATGTCCGTCTCGGCAGTACAGTCCTCGGCATAGTCCAGGTCCAGCACCGGCGTGCCCTGATGGATGCCCACCGAGACGGAGCCCACGTACTGGCGCAGGGGATCACTGTTGATCAGGCCTTCCGTGCGCAAGTGGGCAACGGCATCGGCCAGCGCCACATAGCCGCCGGTGATACTCGCGGTACGGGTGCCGCCATCGGCCTGGATGACATCGCAGTCGATGGTGATGCTGCGCTCGCCCAGGGCCTTCAGATCCGCCACGGCACGCAGGGAGCGGCCGATGAGGCGCTGGATCTCCATGGTGCGCCCACCCTGTTTGCCACGCGCCGCCTCGCGGTCCATGCGGCTGCCGGTGGAACGGGGCAGCATGCCGTATTCAGCGGTGATCCAGCCCTGGCCCTTGCCACGCAGAAAACCCGGCACCCGCTCTTCCACGGAGGCGGTGCACAGCACCTTGGTATCGCCGAACTCGATGAGCACCGAACCCTCGGCGTGCTTGGTGTAGTGACGGGTGATCTTGACGGAGCGCATGGCATCGGGCGCGCGTTCGCTGGGACGCATGGGGATATCCTTCGGGCGGCATGGTGGAAACCCGCCCAGTATAACGGATCGTGTCGCGGGGAACGGCGGCTATTTGCGCCCGGGCTCCAGCTCACCGCCATATTCGGCGATGGCGCGCTGGATCTCGTCGATGGCGGCATCGAGGGGATCGCGGGGTTCCGCTTGCGCGCGCGCCGGCACGGGTTCGGGTCGCACCGCCTTGTGCTCCAGCCAGCGCAGGGCGACGGCGCTGATGTTGTCACTGCGCGGATAACTGGCATGCTCGGCGTCCTCGGCGAGTTTCTCCAGCGCCCGGTTGAGGTCCGGCTTGTCGTAGAGGGTCAGGAGCAGATTCTCGGGCAGTGCCGCCCACAGGCCGTCGGAACACAGCAGCAGGCAGTCATCGCGGTGCAGTTCGTCGATCTGGCCGAAGCTGGCTTCGGGCAGGCTGCTGCTGCCGCCCAGACACTGGCTCACACTGTTGCGCATGGGGTGATGACGGGCCTCGGTCTCGCTGATCTCGCCACGTTGCAACAGTTCCTCCACATAGGCGTGGTCGCGGGTGCGCAGCAGCAACTGACCATCACGCAACAGGTACAGGCGGCTGTCGCCCACGTGGGCCCACCAGGCGGAGCGGCCCTGCACCAGGCAGGCCACGCAGGTGGTGCGCGGCTCGATGGGCGGCTGCTGGGCCTGGCCCACCCGCACCACCTGTTCGTGGGCACGCGCCAGGGCGCGATCCAGGAAGTCCCGCGGGTTCGGGATAGGGCCGTCCTGCTCGCGAAACAGGCGACTCAGGGTATCCACGGTCGTCTGCGCCGCCAGGTCGCCCCGGGCATGACCCCCCATGCCGTCGGCCACCACCAGCAGGGCGCGCTCCTCACCATGGCGGATGACACAACGGTCCTGGTTGCTGGCGCGATTGCCGAGGCGGTTGGTCAGTGCGTACTGGTAGCGCATCGCCCGGCTTCCGTCGCTCAACCCTTGCCCAGCAGGGTGCTGGCCAGTTTGCCCAGGGTCGAGGCCGGTTCATCCACCGGCGGCTCCACTTGCTTGCGCAGCAGCTCCTGCAGGGTGGCGACGTTCTGGGGACGCAACAAGGGATCCACCTCCATGGTCCAGTCGATGGCCTGCAGCAATTCGTCCGAATAGCGTTTGCGAAAGGCCAGGCTGGCGGGTTTGAGCTCGTCACGCACGCGCCGCTCGCGGGCGTCGACCGGGGCGCGGCCCTCGATGCAGGCCCGCATGGTGGCGCCAATGGCATAGATGTCCGTCCAGGGTCCCACATAGCCGTTGGGTTCATACTGCTCCACGGGCGAGAAACCGGGGCTGATCACCTGGCCCGGCTGCGCCCGCCGGCTTTCACCAAAGCCGTGCACGGCGCCGAAGTCCAGTAACAGCGGCTGGCCACCAGGACGAATATGGATGTTGCCGGGCTTGATGTCCAGGTGGAGGATGTCGCGTGAATGCAGCAGCGCCAGCCCGTCCAGCAGGGGCGGAAACACGGTGCGCAAAAAGCGCTCGCTGAGCCGGCCCTTGCGCGCCTGCAGGTAATCCTGCAGGTTCTTACCCTCCTCGAAGGGCATGACCATGTAGACCGTGCCATTGTCCTGGAAGAAGTTGAGTACCCGTACGATGTTCGCGTGCTTCAGGTTGGCCAGGGTGCTGGCTTCCTGGAAGAACAGCTTGCGGCCGCGATTGAGCTTGTCCGCCTCCGCCTCGCCCAGGGGCACGATCTGGCCGGCGGCGTCGCGCTCGGCCAGTCGGGTGGGCAGGTATTCTTTGATGACCACCACCTGGCCATTGGCCAGCTCGGTGCCCAGGTAGACGATGCTGAAACCGCCGCCACCCAGCACGCGTTCGAAACGATAGCCATCCAGTTCGGTGCCGGCAGGCAGGCTTTGCAGTGACTTGCTCATGAAACTCCGTAGGGCGCGCGGCCGGGTCAGGGCGCGGTTCCCTGGACGCCCGGGAAGGCTTACCATTCCCCCTTCATCGGCCAGCGGAATGAGGGACTTGAGATGATCCGCAGCATGACCGCCTTCGCCCGCGCCGAAGCGGACACCGAACTCGGCGCTCTCGCCTGGGAATTGCGCTCCGTCAACCATCGCTACCTGGAAGTCAGCCTGCGGCTGCCCGAGGAACTGCGCGCCCTGGAGCCGGTGGTGCGGGAACGGGTGGGCCGGGCCCTGGGCCGGGGCAAGGTGGACTGCAGCCTGCGCTACCGCCCCGCCGCCGACACCAACGCCCCCCTGCAGCTCGACCCGGAGGTGGTGGAGCGGGTGGGGCGCGCCTGTGCCGAGATCAGCGCCCAGCTCGGCCAGATCCAGCCCCTGAACCCCCTGGAATTGCTGCGCTGGCCCGGCGTGCAGCGAGACACCGAGCGCGACCTCACCCCCCTGGCCGAGGCCGCCGGCGGCCTGCTGGACCAGGCCCTGAACGAGTTGCGCGCCACCCGTGAGCGCGAAGGCGCTCAGATCCACGCGCTGCTGACCAGCCGCTGCGCCACCATGGAAGACCTGGTGGCCGCGGAACGGGCCCGGTTGCCCCAGGTGCGGGCCCGCCTGCGCGACAAGCTCGGCGCCCGGCTGGCGGAACTGCAGGCCCAGGTGGACCAGGACCGGCTGGAACAGGAACTGGTGTTCCTGGCCCAGAAAATGGACGTGGATGAGGAGCTGGACCGCCTGGAGGGCCATATCGCCGAGGTACGCCGGGTGCTGGAGCGCCCGGAACCCGTGGGCCGGCGGCTGGATTTCCTCATGCAGGAATTCAACCGCGAGGCCAACACCCTGGGCTCCAAGTCCGCCGACGCCGACACCACGGGCACTGCGGTGGAGCTCAAGGTGCTCATAGAGCAGATGCGCGAGCAGGTGCAGAACGTGGAATAAGCTATCCGGGCAGGCC
>JAIVHA010000134.1:0-24644 GCA_020201295.1 Lysobacteraceae bacterium
GGCGGGTGTCGGCCGCATGGACGCGGCCGTCAAGCCTACAGGGATGTATTCACGGCGTCCCGCCAACAGGCATGGAACATGGCGCGTGCAGTCCTTGCCAGCTAGGCCGGCCAGTCGTAGCTCCGCTCCACTCGGGGCGGCGCTCCCCGTCCCGTCGGCTCCACCCGCAAATGCACGGTGCGGGGCCGGAAGCGGTGCGGAATCCGCACCTCGCCCTCGAAGTGCTGGAAATAACGAAACCGGAACGCCAGGCTTTCCATCGCGGGCTCGGTCAGCTCGGCCAGGGTCAGGGTCACCGGGTGACCATCCAGTTCACCCTCGAGACTCACGTGTACAACACCCTGCACCAGCCGGTCGTTGCGCTTGACCTGCACCAGGGTCAGGTCATAGCGGAACAAGCCCTCGGCCGATACCGGCTCCCAGTACAGCTTCTGCACCCGGATGCCCGGTTCCACGTCGCCCGGCGACATGATGCCCTGGTAGAAGGCCAGCTCCTCGCGCAGGCCTGCCAATTCCTCCTGCAGACCGCCAAGACTCTGGCGGACCTCCAGGCTGGCCTGGCGGTCGATCTGGCCGGCGCGTTCCAGTACGGCCAGTTGATCGGCCAGCTGGCGCTTTTCCTGATGCAGTTTTTCGATCTCGGCCAGCAACTGCGGCCGTTCCTGCTCCAGGCGCCCGGCATCCTCGAAGCCCTGCTGCACGCCCCGCTGGTACAACCAGCCGCCCGCAGCGGCCACTACCAATACGAGTACAGCCAGCGCGGCCCACAGCTGGCCGGGTCGGTAGATCAGGATCCGTTGTGAACCGGTTTCCAAGAATACGGGCCTTCGGGTCGGCAAACTGCGTCACGGGACACAGTTTGGACAGGGTTCAGGGCAGCAGGGCAATGCCCTCCAGCCCGGCGGTTTCGGGGAAGCCGAACATGATGTTCATGTTCTGCACGGCCTGGCCGGCGGCGCCCTTGACCAGGTTGTCGATCACCGCCAGCACCACCACCGTATCCCCGCCCTGGGGCCGGTGCACGGCCATGCGGCAATGATTGGCGCCCTTGACGCTGCGGGTCTCCGGATGACCGCCGGCCGGCAACACGTCGACGAAGGGCTCGGCGACGTACCGCGCCTCGAACAGAGACTGCAGGTCGACGCCGGGATCCCGCAGGCGGCCATACAGGGTGGCATGGATGCCGCGGATCATCGGGGTGAGATGGGGTACGAAGGTGAGCCCCACGGACCGCCCCGCCGCCCGCTCCAGGCCCTGGCGGATCTCCGGCAGATGACGGTGCCCGGGCACGGCGTACGCCTTGAAGCTCTCGCTGGCCTCGCACAACAGGGAACCCACGCTGGCCTTGCGGCCCGCCCCGCTGACGCCCGACTTGGCGTCGGCGATCAGGCTCTCGGGGGCGATCAGGCCCTGTTCCACCAGGGGCAGGAAACCCAGCTGCACGGCGGTGGGATAACAACCGGGATTGGCGACCACCCGTGCCTCGGACACCGCCGCCCGGTTCACCTCGGGCAGGCCGTAGACCGCCTCCTCCAGCAGTTCGGGGCAGGCGTGGGGCATGCCGTACCACTGTTCCCAGACGGCCGGGTCGCGCAGGCGGAAATCCGCCGCCAGGTCGATGACGCGCACACCGTCCGCCAGCAACGCCGGCGTCATCTCCATGGCGATGCCGTTGGGGGTGGCGAAGAACACCAGGTCACAGTCCCCCAGGGTGGCGGGGTCGGGCGCCGTGAAGGCAAGGTCGAGGTGGCCGCGCAGGTTGGGAAACATCTCCGCCACCGGGGTACCCGCCTCGCCACGGGAGGTGACCGCGCGCAGTTCCACTTGCGGGTGTCCCGCCAGCAATCGCAGCAATTCCACACCGGTGTACCCGGTACCGCCCACCACACCTACCTTGATCATGCTGAATTCCTGTTGAAAACCATTCTTGGCCACGGAATCACACGGAAATACACGGAAAAATTCCTGGATTCGATGTGAATACCATCATGCACCACGGGACATCGGGATCTCTGCGAGATCTGTACGACAGATTTCCGTGTGCTTCCGTGTGCTTCCGTGGCCATTGATGAATCCAGAACAGCCCCGTCTGGAGACAGGGACCAATAGTAGCGGTACCATGCGCCCAAGTCATCGTGGCACGGTACGGGGAACCCGGCCGAGACATCGAGGTCAAGGAAAGGAATGAAAACAAAAGACATCACCATCGCCATCTTCGCCCTGGCCCTGCTCAGCCTGCTGGCCTACATGTGGTTCACCCCGAGCGGCCTGAAACCGGCCCCCGAGCTGGGTTTCACCACCCTTGAGGGCCGCGAGATCCAACTCGCCGGGCTGCGTGGCCAACCGGTATTGATCACCTTCTGGGCCACCACCTGCAGTGGCTGCATGGAGGAAATGCCGCACCTGATCGAGCTGTACCATGAACTGCAGCCGCGCGGCCTGGAGATCATCGGTGTGGCCATGGCCTATGACCCACCCAACCAGGTGAAGACAGTGCAGGAGCGCTTTCAGGTCCCCTACCCCATCGTACTCGACCTGCAGGAAGAAGCCGCCATGGCCTTTGGCAATGTGCGTCTCACCCCCACCACCTTCCTGATCTCCCCCGAGGGACGCATCGTCAAGCAGAAGATCGGCGAGATGGACATGGAGCGGGTGCGCCGCGACATCCTCGCCATGCTGAGCCCGGCCTGAGGCCGCACCTATGCTGTGGATAAAGGCCGTGCATGTGATGTTCATGGTGACCTGGTTCGCCGGCCTGTTCTACCTGCCGCGCCTGTTCGTCTACCACGCCGACTGCCATGACGAGGCCGGCAATGCCCGCTTCAAGGTCATGGAGCGCAAGCTCTACGCCATCATGACCATGGGTGCGGTGGTCACCATTGTCTTCGGTCTGTGGTTGTGGCTGGCCTACTGGTGGCCAAGCACGGCTGGCTGGCTGATGACCAAGCTGGTGCTGATGGTCCTGCTGATCGCCTATCACCTTTACTGCGGCCACCTGGTGAAGGTGTTCCGCGACGACGCCAACCGGCGCAGCCATGTGTTCTATCGCTGGTTCAATGAATTCCCGGCCCTGATCCTGATCGCCGTGGTGATCCTGGCGATTGTGAAACCCTTCTGAGCGACACGCCTACGCAACATGTGATGACCACCCGTAGGAGCGGGCTCTGCCCGCGAACGGCCTGCGGGGGCTGCGAACGGTTCGCGGCCAAGGCCGCTCCTACAAGGGCATGGGCATTGCCAATCGCAGGGCCGGGCTACTTGCCCGGCCGCACCAACCCACCCAGTCCCGCCTGCTCCAGCTCGTCGTTGAGTCGGGCGCGGATGGCCAGCGGATCCTCGTAGCCGGACAATTCCTCCAGCAGGGCCCGCGCCCGCGCCTGGGTAAAGCTGCGGATCACCCATTTCACCCGGGGCAGGCTGGCGGCGCTCATGCTCAGGCTGTCCACGCCCAGGCCCAGCAGTAGCAGGGCAGCGGCCGGGTCACCGGCCATTTCACCGCACACGCTGACCGGTTTGCCGTGACGGTGCGCGCCCTCCACCACCTGGCGCAGGGCGCCGATCACCGCCGGGTGCAGGGTATCGAACAGGGGTGCCACGCGGGCGTTGTTGCGGTCCACGGCGAGCAGGTACTGGGTCAGGTCATTGGTCCCCACGGACAGGAAATCCACCCGCCGCGCCAGAGCCTCCACCTGGTACACCGCCGAGGGCACCTCGATCATGACCCCCACCTCGGGCATGTCGAGTTCCGCGCCCTCTTCCACGACTTCGTTGAAGGCACGCCGAATCAGACCCAGGGCCACGTCCACCTCCGCCACGCCACTGATCATGGGCAGCAGCAACTTGGCATTCCACAATCCGGCACTGGCCTTCATGATGGCGCGCAACTGGGTAAGAAAGATCTCCGGGTGATCGAGGGAGATGCGGATACCGCGCCAGCCCAGGAAGGGGTTGTCCTCCTGGATGGGAAAATAGGGCAACGCCTTGTCACCGCCCACGTCCAGGGTGCGCAGGATCACCGGCCGGGGTGCAAAGGCCTCCAGCACATGGCGGTAGATACGCCGCTGTTCCTCCTCGCCGGGGAAGCGGTCGCGGATCATGAAGGGCACCTCGGTGCGGTACAGGCCCACCCCCTCGGCACCACTGCGCAGGGAAGGGGCAATGTCCGCGCGCAGGCCGGTGTTGGCCAGCAGCGGCACACGCACCCCGTCCGGGGTCTGGGCAGGCAAGTCGACCTGGGTGTGCAGATCGGCGGTCAGCTCCGCCTCTTCCGCCTCCAGGCGCTGGAACTCCTCGCGCACCGTCGGCGAAGGGCGCACGAACACCCGGCCCCAGTAGCCGTCGGCGATGAGCTCCTGGCCTTCCAGTCGCCCCACGGGCAAATCCTCCACGCCCATGACGGCGGGGATGCCCAGGGCACGCGCCAGGATGGCCACGTGGGAAGTGCTGGAACCGCGCGCCGACACCACGCCCACCAGGGCTCCGGAGGGCAGTTCGGCAAGCTGGCCGGCGCTGATTTCCTCGCCCACCAGGATGGTGCGCGGATAGGCGGTTTCCGGTTCCAGGCCCTGCGGCTGCAGCTGGGTGAGCAGGCGCTGGCCGAGGTCGCGCACATCGCTGGCACGCTCGCGCATGTAGGCATCGTCGACGTTCTCGAACAGGGCCACGTGCTCGATGATGGTGTCGCGCAGGGCCCCCTGGGCCCAGTTGCCGACGCGGATACGTGTCACGGCATTGTTGACCAGACTGTCACTGCCCAGCATCAGTACCAGGGCATCGAACAGGGCCAGGTCCTCGCGCGGCAGTTGCGAGGCCAGCGAGGCCGACAGGCTGCGCAGCTCATCCTGCACCGCCAGCACGGCGGCACGGAAACGCTTCACCTCGGCCTCCACATCCTGGACCTCGCGGTCCGGGATGGATTTCAGGTCTGCCGGGGGATAGAGCACCCGGGCACGGCCCAGGGCCACCCCCGGCGCACCCGGCAGTCCCTTGAGGTTGTAACGCTCGCTGCCGCGATCCTGCAGCAGTTCGTTGATCTCGCCGCTGGCATCGGCATGGCTGATGGCGCCCGAGAGCTGCGCCGCCAGGGTGACCAGGAAGGTTTCATCGTCATCGGAGAACTTGCAGGCCTCGCGCTTGCGAATGACCAGCACGCCGAGCACCCGGCGGTGCTGGATGATGGGCACACCGAGAAAACCGCGGTAGACATCCTCGCCCGTCTCCAGGGCCAGGGCGTAGCGCGGATGGCTGGCGGCGTCCTCGAGGTTCATCGGCTCCTCGCGCTGCGCCACCTGGCTCACCAGGCCCTTGCCGAAGGCCAGGGTGACACGCCGCACGGCGTGCTGGCGATACCCCTCGGTGGCCATGAGCACGTACTGCTCGCGCTCCGGATCGGCCAGGTAGACGGAGCAGACATCCACGCCCATGGCCGCCTTGATCTGGGTGACGATGACGCGCAACGCCTCCTGCAGGTTGGGCGCCGCGTTCACCTTCAGAATGATACGGCGCAGCGCATCCAGCATGGGAGGTCCTGTGGATTGGTGTTTTCACCGCAAAGGCGCAAAGTGCGCCGAGAAACTCATGGGTAGGGCAGGCCGTCCGGGGAGGAATTCAGCCCCGCACCCACATACCATTACAATCAAAAAACTGCATTTGCCACGGAAGCACACGGAATTTCACGGAAGATTCCACAGGGGCATGACCAGGTTCCGTGTTGTTCCGTGTGCTTCCGTGGCCATTTTCCTGGCCGTCACTTCTCCGCGCCCTTTGCGCCTTTGCGGTGAAATCGGGGTTTTGAGGAAATACGATCGGATCAGCGGCTGGCGCGCTGCTGCGGCGGAGCCGGCACCCCCTCGGGGAATACCAGCGGCGCCAGTTCCTTCAGGGCGCGCTTGTAGACCTCGCGCTTGAAGGACACCACTTCGCAGAGCGGGTGCCAGTATTCCACCCAGCGCCAGTGGTCAAACTCCGGCTTGTCACAATTGTCCAGGCACACATCCTGTTCTTCGCCGAGCAGCCGCAACATGAACCACACCTGCTTCTGGCCGATGCACACGGGCTTGTGGTGGCGGCGGATGAGCCGGTCCGGCAACTGGTAGCGCAACCAGCCGCGGGTGGCACCCAGCACCTCCACGTGGTGCGCGCACAGGCCCACTTCCTCGCGCAGCTCGCGGTACATGGCCTGCTCCGGGCTCTCGCGGCGCTGGATCCCCCCCTGGGGAAACTGCCAGGCATTCTGATGAATGCGGCGCGCCCACAAAAGTTGCCCGTCCTGATTGGTCAGGATGATGCCGACATTGGGGCGATATCCATCAGTATCAATCACTTGGGCTAATCCTGGCCAGACTTCGGGACAATGGCCCCATTGTTGCACAGGCCAGGAATCAGGGCAAATGCGGGGGAGGTGAACAGGAGGCGGATCGGCCGGTGCGCGGGCCGGGCCGCTCCGGAGCATGGGGATTTCCACCTGTAGGAGCGGGCTCTGCCCGCGAACCTGCAAGATCGACCATGACATTCGCGGCCAAGGCCGCTCCTACGGGTGCCGGCCCGACCTCCTGTAGGAGCGGCCTTGGCCGCGAACCCGCGCATTTGTCACCACCCCCCTTTCACCCTATCCTGTGCCGCTTGCCGATAGCCTGGAGAACCCCGTGAGCCTTGCCCTGTTCGACCTGGACAACACCCTGCTGAACGGCGACAGCGATTACCTGTGGGGCCTGTTCCTTTCCGAACACGGGATCGTCGACGGCGAGTGGTACATGGCCCGCAACCAGGCGTACTACGACCAGTACAAGGCCGGCACCCTGGACATCCAGGAGTTCCTGCGCTTCCAGCTCAAGCCCCTCGCCGACCATGAACCGGCCCAGCTGGAGCAATGGCGCACCCAGTACCTGCGCGAACACATCCAGCCCATCCTGCTGCCCAAGGCCCGGGCGCTGCTGGAAGAGCACCGCGCCCGCGGTCATGAGCTGGTGATCATCACCGCCACCAACCGTTTCATCACCGGCCCCATTGCCGAGTTGTTGGGGGTGGAGCACCTGCTGGCCACCGAACCGGAGGTCCGCGACGGACGCTATACCGGTGCCGTGACGGGCACCCCCTGTTTCCAGGATGGCAAGGTGGTACGCCTGCGCGGCTGGCTTGCGGAACGCGGACGGGATCTGGCGGAAAGCTGGTTCTACAGCGATTCCCACAACGACCTGCCGCTGCTGCAACAGGTCACCCATCCGGTGGCGGTGGATCCCGACGACGCCCTGCGCGCCCACGCCCAGCACCAGGGCTGGCCGGTCATCAGCCTGCGGGACTAGACACGGGTTGTCGGGCTGAAGCCCGACCTACAATCGCTCGACCCAGATTCGTGCCACCCTGTAGGTCGGGCTTCAGCCCGACAACCGCATCCAACACCACCGCCACACCGGAGAACCGTGGCCGCAATGATGAAAAAAGCCATCCTGCCCCTGCTGTCCCTGCTGGCCCTGGCCGTGCTGCTGCACGGCCTTGCCACCGGCAGCCTGGACCTGGACGGACCCACCCTGCGGGCCGGGCTCATGGGCCGCGATGCCCTGGCGGCACAGGTGCTGTGGGAACTGCGCCTGCCGCGCCTGCTGGCCGCCTTCCTCACCGGCGGCCTGCTGGCCCTGGCCGGCGTGCTGATGCAGGTGCTGCTGCGCAACCCGCTGGCCGACCCCTATGTGCTGGGCATTTCCGGCGGCGCCGCCAGCGGCGCCCTGGCCGCCATGCTGTTGGGCCTGGGAGGAATCTGGTTCCAGGGGGCCGCCTTCGGTGGCGCCTTCGGCACCATGTTGCTGGTATTCGCCCTGGCCCACGGCCGCGGCAGCTGGACCCCGGCACGGTTGCTGCTCACCGGGGTGGTGGTGGCCGCCGGCTGGGGGGCGGTGATCGGCCTGTTGCTGAGCCTGAGTCCCGACGGCACCCTGCGCGGCATGCTCTATTGGCTCATGGGGGATCTGAGCCAGGCACGCCCCACGGCCTGGAGCGGTGCCATCCTCTTGCTCGGCCTGCTGGCCGGACTGGCCCTGGCGCGGCCACTGAACCTGCTCGCCGGCGGCGAACTGCAGGCCGCCGCCCTCGGCGTGGAGGTGAAGCGCCTGCGCTATGGCATCTACCTGCTCGCCTCCCTGCTGGCGGCCAGCGCCGTCACCCTGGCGGGCAGTGTCGGCTTCATCGGCCTGGTCACCCCGCACCTGGTGCGGCTGATGGGGGCGCGCGACCATCGCCTGCTGATCCCCGCCTCCCTGCTGCTGGGTGGCACCCTGCTGACCCTGGCCGACACCCTGTCGCGCAGCCTGTTCGCGCCGCAACAGCTGCCGGTGGGCGTGCTCACCGCACTGATCGGCGTGCCGCTGTTTCTCTACCTCCTGCAACGAGGCAGCGCCCGCCCATGAGTCTGGACTGCCTCGCCACCCGCCGGCTTTCCCTGCGCATCGGTACGCGCCAGCTGGTGCGGAACCTCGATCTGGAGATCCGGCCAGGCCAATGCTGGTGCATCCTCGGCCGCAACGGCAGCGGCAAGACCACCCTGTTGCACAGCCTCGCCGGGCTGCGCCCGGTGGAGGGCGGCGAAGTGCTGCTGAATGGCGCGGACATCCATGGCCTGCCCAGGCGGCAGGTAGCCCGGCAGCTGGGCCTGCTGAGCCAGGATCATGAAGATGTGTTCCCGGCCACGGTGCTCGAGACGGCCCTGCGCGGTCGCCATCCCCACCTCTCACCCTGGACCTGGGAGAGTGCCACCGACACCGCCCATGCCAGGGCAGCACTGGCACAAGTCGGCTTGACGGAACTGGCAACACGCGAGGTGGGTACCCTGTCCGGCGGTGAGCGACGCCGCCTCGGCATCGCCACCCTGCTGACCCAGGACCCGCGCTTCCTGCTGCTCGACGAACCCACCAACCACCTCGACCTGCATCACCAGATCGAGGTATTGCAGCTGCTGGCCGGGCTTGCGCGCACGCAGGACAAGGCACTGGTCATGGTCCTGCACGACGTAAACCTCGCCGCGCGCTTCTGCGACCATGCCCTGCTGTTGTTCGAGGATGGCCGGCACGGCGTCGGTCCCTGCGCGGAATGGCTTACCACGGAACAGCTCGGCCGCCTGTACGGCCACCCGATGCAATGGATAGAAGGGTCGGCACACCCGGTGTGGGTACCCGCCTAGGAGCCTGTCGGACTTAGGGCAGATCTCGGCAACTGCTCCATGCGTTGCTCTACCTCCTGCATCCATGCAGTCGTACTGCGCCGGCGGGAGAGCGGCCCAAATTTCCCTGATTTCTCGTTGCGTAGGTCCACTATGCGCCTCGAAATCATGAAAATTTGTTCTCACTCTCCCACCTTGCTCGCTACGATCGCCTAAATCCGACAGGCTCCTAGCCAGAATGGCACTGACTTAAGCCGGAAGATACCCGTCATTGCGAGGATGCCTTGACCCGAAGGGTAAGGTACACATGATGAAGCCCGAAGGGATTCTATGGGCCAGAAGTGACGCGGCAATCTCCAACTGACTGATTTCATGGTAGGAGATTGCCTGGTCCAGGCCTGGACTGGCAGCGTTTCCAAGAAAATTATGATTTTTTACAATTGGTTATTATTCCTGGTGTGCCTTATGCATACCAGAAGGGCTAAGGAGCAAGGCCGGGACACAGCCCGTAAGGGCTGCCATATCGGCAAGCTTGTCCGATCGGCAAGCTTACCGAATGACACCAAGGATAATCACGGAGGTAAAGGTAAAATGAACCATTCGCTACCAAAGGCACTCGTCGTTCTGGGAATGACCCTAATCAGCGCATCCGCCCAGGCGGCGACTACCTGGGTGGGCACGGCAAACTACGGTGTGGAAACCGTAGGCCCTTTCGACAGCTATGATTTCGGTGTCGGGGTAGTCCTGCTGGAAGCATTTTCTGGCACAGGCGGCCCGACCAACCCGGCGGAAGGCGATGTCTACAACGGCTATCTGCAGAGCTACGTTTCGGGTCACAGCCTGGAGCTTATGGGGGTCGACGCCCCCAACCTCAAAATCACGGGCAGCGGCGTAGGCTATGAGCTGACCCTGCGTGCCGACTTCAAGGAAACCATCACCAACGTCACGGGCAGCAATGTGGATTTCACCATCGACAGCGGCTCGGCGGAGATCTACCTGGATCTGAGCCCGGACTACAGTTTTGGTGGTGACACCGGCTTCGCCGACGGCACGGCCATCCTGAACGGCAGTATCATCGGTGGCAGTGGCACCGTCTTTAACAAGGAACTGGGTGTTACCTCCATCGATGTCATGATCACCGGCTACGACAGCGGCGTGTTTGACCCGGACACCATCATCGCCGGCAGTTCGGTGTTTACCCTGCAGTTGACCGATGGCAGCAACCAGTTCTCCGGCGTCACCAGCGTCCAGGGCAACAGCGTGGATCAGGGCGACTTCCTGCTCTCCGCGGATGGAAACCTGACGCTCGCAGCCGTGCCGGTCCCGGCCGCGGTCTGGCTATTCGGTACCGGCCTGCTCGGCTTGCTGGGAATGGCGCGCCGCCGCCACTGACTGCCGTTGCTTCTGCAAACCAAAAGGCGGCCCTCGGGCCGCCTTTTTCGTGGTAGGTCGCAGAAGGGCCAGGAACCGGGCAAAGATGCCCATGAAAGGTCCTTGCCCTCAGGAAAACAAATGCTGCCACCAGCGCCTGCGATTGCCGGGCAGGGCCCCGGCCCGCAGGTCCGCCGGCGGGATGCGTGAGAGTATCCAGCCTGGCAGCGGCGGATTATCGCTGTAGCCGCAGGAGACGCCGAGGTTGTTGGGATCGAAGATCTTCACGAATGCGGGGACCTCGAAGCTGTCGGCGTAGACGATGCCGCAGTAGTCTTCCTGATGCTCACGCCGCAACAACACATCCACTTCATCGATGAAGCGATTGAATTCCTCCGCCGATGCCACGCGGCTCGGCGGTGCCTCGCCCACGGCATAGATGTACCAGCCATCGTCCGCCACGCCCCGCAAGGTCACCCACAGGGCGTCGAGCTGGGGCCAGCGCAACACGCCGGAAAAGGTGCCACGAAAGGCGCTGCGGAAATCAGTCGTATCGGTCATGTTTTGCCTGCCAGTTGAATTTCAGACATCGTCGATCCAGCGCATGAGCTGGTTGGCTTCCCGGCGCAGGAAGGCACTATCCTCGAAGGCATTCGCCAGCAGACTGACGCCCTGGCTCACCGCCAGCAGATGCCGGGCATGATCGCGTGCGGCCCGTCCACAACCCAGGGCCAGAAACTGGGCCTTCAACCAGTCGAAAAACACCTCGAACATTTCCCGCGCACGGGACTGCAGCACCAGCTGTGTCTTGCTCAACTCCACACTGAGCGAGCCCATGGGGCAACCGTAGCGCAGGATATCCTGCTCCTCGTTCAGCAGGATCCGCACATAGCGCTTGAGGCGATCCCGCGGTTCGGGAATGGTCGCATCCCACTCCGCCAGCATGGCGCGAATCCCGGCCAGCCGATACTCCACCACCGCCTCCAGGATTTCATGCTTGGATTTAAAGTAGTAGTAAAAATTCCCACGCGGAATATTGGCGGCCTCGGCAATATCGCTGAACGAGGTTTGGTTGAATCCATGCCGATAAAACAACCGATTGGCCGTCTCGACGATATGCTGCCTGAATTCCTGACCTTTGCGTTTGAGCGCCATATTGCCATTCCGGTACGCCGACAGCACATTGTACCGGGCTACAGAGACCAGCGGTATGGCAAGACCTTCCGTGTATCAATGAACCGGCATGCTCATGGGCATCGGCCTTCGCTGCCGCCACGCCATTTCCGCCACCTGCCTGCGGATGGCCATGCGCCAGTCCACCTGCGGCACGTAGCCCAGGCGTTCCGTCGCGACGGCATTGTCGGCATGGGAAGCCTCGAGAAGATGGATGATGGAACGCACCACCAAGGGCTCCCAGGGCACCAGGTGCGTCTTCAGGCGCGGCAGCAGGATGGGCAACAGACCTAATCCATAGCGCTCACCGGCAAACAGTCCACAGCGCAGGTTCACGCAGGTCATGCCGGTCTTTGCCGCTTCCCGCATGGCCGCTTCGATACGACCAACATTCGCAAGATGCGGCCAGAACCCGGGCTTCATGCCAGGCGCGAACGGATCACCCAGGGCGCGGGGACCCGGAGCGCTGGTGGTACTGACAAACAGGAAGCGCCCGACACCCCGCGGCATGCACCACCGCGTCCACTCCCTCGAGGTGCTGGCCGAGATCGTCCCTGTCGCGCAGATCACCGCACCGTACCTCGCCCTTGTACCCGGCCGGCGGCCTGCCGGCATTGCGGCAGGCCGCGGTGGGCAGGACGTCATCCTCCGCCGCATGCGCCATCAATTCCATCAGCACATGGCTCCCCACAAACCCGTTCGCGCCTGTTACCAGTACCTTTTTCATGACCCCCCCCGTTGTGTGCGCACGCCCCATCCTAAAAGTAATACATACGTATGGCTTTTACAAGTAGGAGCGTCCGCTTGACAGCGAGACGGCTCAGCCGTAGAGTCCCTGCCCAGCTTCAGGTGCCCAACGGACGTTCCGTCCCAGGGTGAAACGGGAAGCCGGTGCGCCACGTCAACCGACGTCGGCAATCCCGGCGCTGCCCCCGCAACGGTAAGCGAGTAAAGGCGTATCACAAGGCCACTGTGGGCAACCATGGGAAGGCGATACGCTGGAAAGGGAACTTTCACTCGCGAGCCCGGAGACCGGCCTGCAAGCCAACCGAGCCAGATCGCGGCGGGCGATGCGGGCGAGTGCGACCTCCTCCCACTCCCCTACCTTCCGATCCGGCATATCGTCATGCGCGCGGGTGTGCGCCTACGGAAGCCACAACATGTCCAATAAAAAATCCCTTCGCCTTACCCTCGGTGCATTGCTGTGCGTACATGGCAGCCTGGCCACTGCCGCAGCGCCGGGTGTCGTCGTCACCGCCACGCGCCTGGACCTGTCCATGGACAACACGCCGGGCCATGTCACCGTCATCGAGCGCGAGGCCATTGTGCAGAGCCCGGCCCGCACCCTGCCGGAACTGTTGGCCCTGGAAGCCGGGATATTCAGTCGCAGCCTGTTCGGCAACCAGGCCACCAACAGCAAGCTGGATGTGCGCGGCTTCGGGGCCGCCTCGGCGGAAAACGTGCTCGTCCTGCTCGACGGACGCCGTCTCAACGACATCGACCAGAGTGCGGTCGATTTCAGCGCCATTCCGTTGCGGCAGATCGAGCGCATTGAAATCCTGCGCAATGGCGGTGCCGTGCTCTATGGTGATGGTGCCGTGGGCGGTGCGATCAACATCGTCACCCGCGAGGCGCTGGCCATCGAACCGGAAGGCCAGGTGGAAGTGAAGCTGGGCAGTCACGCCAGCCGCGAGATCAATGCCGATTATCTCGCCGGCTCCGGCCCCGCCAGCCTGCGCCTGTCCGCCCAGGCCATCAACAGCGATGGATATCGCGCCAACAACGAATTGCAGCAGCGCAACGCGCAGGCCGACCTGCGCGTCACCGGTGACAATTTCCAGTGGTACGCCAAGGCCGGCGCCGACGACCTGGAACAGCGGCTGCCGGGACCGCGCAGCGTGAATCCCGGGCTGGGCATCGACGAGCTGTCCAGCGACCGTCGTGGCACCAGTGAGCCGAACAACTACGCCAACCGCGATGGCCGCCATTTGACCCTGGGGCTGAGCCGCGTGAGCGCCGCTGGCAGCGAAACCATTCTCGACCTCGGCTGGCGCAGCAAGCACCAGGCCTCCTTCTTCGATTACGGCGGCGGCTTCAGTGACTATCTGGAAGCAGACCTCGACACCTGGTCGTTCACACCACGACTCAACACCCGTTTCGGGGCCGTGCACAGCACCCTGGGTATGGATTACTACCACACGGAATATGGCACCGAGCAATCCCTGAACCCGGACACCCGTACCACACCCTTTGGTATGGTGGACATCACCCAGAAGAGCGCGGCCCTGTACAGCCAGAATCACATGATCATCGGCACGGACACCCGGATGGATTTCGGCGCCCGCATGCAGTGGATCCGCTTCAACGGGGACGACCGGGTGGATGACAGCGCACCGGGCAGTAGTGGCGCCACGGTGGCGCCCGCCTTCGACCGCAGCGATCGGGTGCATATGCTGGAACTGGGTCTGCGCCAGCCCTGGCGGGAGAACCTGGCCCTGTTCGCCAAGGCCAGCCGCGGTGCGCGTCTCGCCACCGTGGACGAACTGTTCGAATCCAAGTTCGATTTCGGCACCTTTACCACGGCGCGGGTATTTTCACCCCTGGAGCCCCAGACCAGCACCGGCCTCGACCTGGGCCTGGACTATGCGCGCGGCACGACCAGTGCCACCCTGGCCATCTATTACATGGAGCTGAAAAACGAAATCCATTTCGATGTCGCCAGTTTCGACAACATCAACCTCGACCCCACCCGCCGCCATGGGCTGGAGTTGACGGCTGAGCACGCCTTCAGCTCGACCTTTCGCCTGCGTGGCAACTACGCCTACACGCGCGCCCGCTTCCGCGATGGTCCCTATGATGGCAACGAACTGCCGCTGGTACCGCGCCACAGCGCCAGCCTCTCGGGCATCTGGACCTTGCAGCCCAGCACCCGGCTCGCGGCCACCCTGCGCTACGAGGGCGAGAAGCGCTTCGACAATGACCAGAGCAATGACTTCGGCCGCAAGATCCCCGCCTACAGCCTGGTGGATATGAAGCTGAGTCACGACTACCAGGAGTGGAAGGCAGCCCTGGCCGTGCACAACCTGTTCGACCGGGAAGTGTTTGACTACGGCGTACGCAGCACTTTCAGCCCTGGCGTATACAACGCCTATCCGCTGCCGGAACGCAGCTTCACCCTCAGCCTGGCGCGGGCCTTCTGAACATGAACGGGCGCGGCTCGCCACTGGCCTTCTGGGTAAGCGTCTCCCTGGCGCTACACCTGGTGGCGGCCGCCACCTGGCTGGCTGTCCCGCCCACCCCGGGCGCGTCCGCACAGGCACGGCAGCTTGCGGTGCACATTCTCAACGGTGTCGAGCAGCACCGGAGCCCGGTCGAACAGGAAGCATCCAAACCGCGTCGGGCTGAAGCCCGACCTGCAATAGAACCATCCGCCACTCCTTTAGGTCGGGCTTCAGCCCGACAACCAGCCATCACGGAGCCACCACCCGCAAGGGAACCATCCGTAACCCCTGCAGGTCTGGCTCCAGTCCGACAAGCGCACGCCACAGAACCCGCGTCTCCCATGAACCGGGCAACCGCCCCGCTGCTGGCGGCGGACGTCAGCATCGCCCAACGCCTGCAGGCCCACCTGCTGGAACGCCTGGCCGAACAACTGCGCTACCCGCCCCTGGCTCGGGCGCGCGGCTGGGAAGGGGTGGTACTGATGGAATTGCGCCTGGAGGCCAACGGCGACATCAGCCGGCTACAGGTACGGGAAAGCTCCGGCTACCCGCTGCTCGATCGCGCCGCCAGCCTGGGGCTGCAACGCGTGGCACGACTGCCCCAGGCCGTGGCCTGGCTGCAGGGAGAATCCTTCGAACTGGTACTGCCGGTGCAGTACCGCCTGATCGACCTTTGAGGCAACAGGACCATGGGCAACCGACTCTCGAAGATCTACACCCGCACCGGCGACCAGGGCGATACCGGACTCGGTGACGGGGCCCGGGTGCGCAAGGACCATGCGCGGGTGGAGGCCTTTGGCACGGTGGACGAACTCAACAGCGCGCTCGGCCTGCTGCTCACCCATGAACTGCCGGAAGACGTACGCGCCTGCCTGCTGGAGGTGCAGCACCGGCTGTTCGACCTGGGCGGCGAGTTGTCCATCCCCGGACACCTCATACTGAAAGAGGCTTCGGTGACGGAACTGGAGCAGACCCTGGATACGCTCAATGGAGCGCTGGCGCCATTGCAGGAATTCATCCTGCCCGGCGGCACGGCCGCGGCGGCGGTCTGCCACCTGGCCCGTGCCGTGTGCCGCCGGGCCGAGCGGCGTGTCATCAGCCTGGCGCGGGACGAGGAGGTGAATCCCGTGGCCATCCGCTATCTCAACCGTCTCTCGGACCTGCTGTTCGTCATGGCCCGCCACCTGAACCGGGTGGCGGGGGTGGCCGATGTGCTGTGGCGGCACGAGCGCCGCTCCTAAGCAACCCCGCGACTCGCACACTCCCCGTAGGAGCGGCCTCTGGCCGCGAAAGGGTTCGTGCCATCACCGGTTCGCGGCCAGAGGCCGCTCCTACGGGCACGGGCCCTACTCCCCTCACCGTATCCGGCGTGCCGCGTCGACCTGCCGGCACAGGATCTCGAGCCCTTCCAGGATGCGTGGCGTGGGCCGGTGCAGGCGATCGGCCGGCAACCAATGGACCTGCCCGCGCGCCACCGCGCCCAGGGAGGGCCAGGCCTGCCAGAGGTCCAGCCCCGCGCCGGGTTCCTCCCCTGCGCCCGCCACCACCAGCAGCTCGGGATCACGGGCCAGCACCGCCTCCAGGTCCAGGGTCAGGACCTGCTGCGGCTGGTCGTCGAAGACATTCACCGCGCCGCACAGGCGCAGGGCATCATTGAGCCAGTGCCGTCCGCCGACCGTCATGAGCGGCTGATGCCAGAGCTGGTAGAACAGGCGCACCGGCCGGCGGTTTGCGTATCGTTCCTGCAATACGGCCAGGCCTGCACGGAAATCCTCCGCCGCCTGGCGGGCCTCCACCTCGGTACCGGCCAGCCGCCCGATCTGTTCGAGGCCGGTGGCAATGGCGGCCAGGTCGGCGGGCTCGGAGCGATATACCACCAGACCCAGGGCTTCCAGGCGCTGCAGGGCACGGGGCGGATTGCCGCTGTGCCAGGCCAGCACCAGCTCCGGGCGCAGGGCCAGGATGCGCTCGATATCCAGGCCCTGGCCACTGCCCACCCGGGGCAGGTTGCGGACCGCAGCCGGATAATCGCTGTGCGCGGACACCCCCACCAGGGCGCGGCCGGCACCGGCGGCATGGACCAGCTCGGCGAGATGGGGTGCCAGGCTGACGATGCGGCGGGCCGGGGAAATGACGGGCGGGAATCGTTTCCCCCGGCCTCGGTCCGCTTACCCGGGGCCTATGGTGAGCAAAACACACGGAGCCCGATTTGGCTGAATCCAAGGTTCTTGGGGACCGCCCCCGCAACAGCACCCTGCGCCTGGCCCTGATCGTGATCCTGCTGGTGCTGGTGAGCGCCACCAGCATGCTGGTGGTGGTCTACCAGTCGGGCCTGGCGGTGGCGCGCGAGGCACTGGCACAGCAACAGCAGGCCAATGCCCGCCTGCTCCACAACCAGAAGGCGTTTTATCAGGACATGGTGGACCAGCTGGCACGGCGCATCCAGGTGCGCAACCTGATCTATGTGGGAAATGACGAAGAGGCCATGGCCTGGGCACGGGACATGGTGGAACAATTACCCAATGCCGTGGGCCTGGCGCTATTCCGCCCCGGGGGGCTGGTACTGGGCAACGCCTTGCTGCAGCGGGTACTGCCCAGCTGCCAGACTGACCTGCATCGACTGGAGGCAGGTCTCGAGGTGCCCCGGCCGCCGGTCCACCTGGACAACCCCGACCTGGCACACTTCGACCTGGTGGCGCCGGTCAGCGACTATGACGGTGAGGTCATCGGCACCCTGTTCGTCAGTTTCTCGCTGGACATCCTGCACATCACCCTGGCGTCCCTGACCCACCAGGGCCAGATCCTGCGCATCCGGGATGGCCAGGGGCGGGGGCTTTCCCAGATCGGACGGCCCGCCCCCGGCGGCCGCGCCCTGGAACACCTGGAACCCATTCCCGGCACCGACTGGATCCTGGAAACCCGCAGCAGCCTGCGACCGGGTGACCAGCCCCACCGGCAGCCACTGGTCATCACCACCCTGGTGATCACGGCGGTGCTGGTGCTGGTGGTGGGTTGGTACGGCTGGCGCAACCGCTAGGAGCCTGAAATTGACGTATTGCATTGGCCACGGAAGCACACGGAAAAACACGGAACGAAAACATGGATACGGTTTTTCCGTGTGCTTCCGTGGCCAGCAAGGATGTAGGTCGGATTTTAACCCGACATAGCGGGCTGAAGCCCGACCTACGGCCTATTGAACAATCCGGGATTAAAACAGTACCAGGGAAAAAGGCGTATCAGGACAGCCAGCCGGCAAGGATCATTACCGCGATCACCGCCAGCCAGACCAGCAGGGCACGCCACACCAGGCCCATGGCGGAGCGAATCAGGCTGACCGGCTCTGTTTCCAGGCATTCTTCCTTTTGCGCGCACAAGGCGCCCTCGCCCGCCGCCTGCAGCACGGCCTCCGAATGCCGGGCCATGGCCCCTGGGTCGGGCGGAACGGCACGCCAGGCCTGCAAGGCCTGCTCGAAGTGACCGGACAGGGCGTAGGCCACCACCATCAGCCGTGCCGGCACCCAGCCCAGCACGCCATAGAGCTGTTGTACCGTGATCCCGAACTCGTTCGCCTCCGGCCTGCGCGCCAGTTGCTCCACGGCGCGGTACAGCACCGCGCCGAGGGGCCCGAGCAGGGCAAACCAGAAGATCACCGCGAACCAGCGGTCATGGGCGCCCACCAGCACACCGCGCAGCACGGCCTCGTCGCAGGCCCGGGTGTCGGCGTCCTCCGGCAGCTCCGCCTGGAAACCCCGGGCGATGACGCGGCGCGCCGCGTCGTCTTCGTCCTCGTGCACGGTGCAATAGTCGTCCACGTCCTGGGGCAGGTCCCGTGGTCCGAGGGTAAACACCAGCACCGCAATGCCGAACAGCAGGCCGAGCAGGCTCCACAGGCCATCGTCGAGCAGGGCCTGCAGCAGGGCCACCAGCAGCAGGGGTGGCAGTAGCAGAATGAGCAGGCCAAGGGCCCCGTTCCAGGGCTCGGCCCGCAGACGTTCCCGCATCCAGGCCACATAGGCATGGAAGTGGCGATACTGGCGCAGGGCTGGCAGGGCCTGGTAGAAACGATCGATGACGATGCCGATCAGGATGGCGATCAGGGTCATGGGCTGTTGCCCCGGGTGGTGGATATCCCGGCAACGCTACCGCCTTGCCCCATGGCGGTCAACCCGAATCAGGCCTGGGTGCGGGTGGCCAGGTCATCCAGCAGTGCCGCCAGGCGCGGCCATTCGAAGGCGGGGCCGGGGTCGGTCTTGCGGCCCGGCGCCACGTCGGCATGGCCGGCGACGGCATCGGCCGGCAGCGAAGGATAGGTGTGGCGCAGCAACAGGATCAGCGCCGCCAGCTGCCGGTATTGATCCTCCGTATAGGCAATCTCGTCGGTTCCTTCCAGCTCGATGCCAATGGAGAAATCATTGCAGGCCTCGCGACCCCGGTGACAGGAGGCACCCGCGTGCCAGGCCCGTTCGTGGAAGGGCACGTACTGCACCAGCCCGCCGTCGCGGCGGATCAGCACATGGCTGGACACCCGCAGCCCCTCCAGGGTCGCGAAATAGGGATGCACCGCCGGGTCCAGGCGGTTGAGGAACAGATCATCGATCCAGGGCCCGCCGAACTCCCCCGGCGGCAGGCTGATGCCATGCACGATGACCAGATCGGGCTCCACGCCTGCCGGTCGCGCATCGCGATTGGGCGAGGGTTGCCGGCGCGCGCACGTCAACCAGCCGTTATCGATGCTCATCTCCATAGCGCCAATCCTACCTGAATCACCCGCGCCGCCCTGTCGTCGATCGGCAACGACTTGATCAAACCGGCCATCCACGTAATCATGCGGCACGGACCGCAAGGGCGCCCGGTTCCGATACAATACCCCAAGCCACCCCCGACTCAAGCCGACGACCGGATCCATGATGAAAAAACTGCTCGCCCTGCTCAGCCTGTGCCTCTTCACTGCCGGCGCCCAGGCGCAAACCCTCTATGTCAGCGACCAGCTGGAGATCCAGCTGCGCTCCGGCGCCACCAACCAACACCGTATCATCCGCATGCTGCCCAGCGGCACACCGCTGGAAGTGCTGGAGGTGGACCAGGCGGAAGGCTGGAGCCGGGTACGCGCCCCCAGCGGCGTGGATGGCTGGGTACTGAGCCGTTTCGCCTGGAACAGGAAAACCGCCAGCTCAATGTCACCATCCGTGAACTGCGCGGGGAAAAGGAGAGCGTGGCCAAGGAACGCGGCGAGCTGGACCAGACCAGTCGCCAGCTGGCCCAGGAACTGGAAGAGATCCGCCGCACCGCATCCAGCGCCCTGGCCCTCGATGCCGAGAACAAGGAACTGAAGGCGCGTGTCCTCGGTGTCGAACGGGAAAGCCAGACCCTGCAGCAGGAAAACGCCCGCCTGCAAGACCGCACGGCACGGGACTGGTTCATGGTGGGCGCCGGGGTGATCGTGCTCGGCATCATCATCGGACTGATCATTCCGCGCCTGCGTTTCCGGCGCAAATCCAGCTGGGGGGAATTGTAGGAGCGGCCTTGGCCGCGAACGCTTCGCGGCCAAGGCCGCTCCTACAGGCTTCGCCCGCTACTCGTCCGTCACACAGCCGTGCGAGGCGTCCTTCACGTTCTTGATGAACTTGTACAGGGTGCCACGAGTAGCCTTGTAGGGAGGCATCACCCAGGCCTTGCGGCGCTCGGCCATGTCCTCGTCGGAGACGTCCACGGACAGGGTATTGGTCTCGGCGTCGATGCGGATGAGATCGCCGTCGCGCACCAGGGCGATGGGGCCGCCCTCCTGGGCCTCGGGCACGATGTGGCCGATGATGAAACCGTGCGAGCCGCCGGAGAAGCGGCCGTCGGTGAGCAGAGCGACATCCTTGCCCAGGCCCGCGCCCATGATGGCCGAGGTCGGGGTGAGCATCTCGGGCATGCCCGGCCCGCCTTTGGGTCCCTCGTAGCGGATCACCACCACGTCGCCCTTGTGGATCTCGTTGCGCTCCAGGCCGGCGAGCATGTCCTCCTCGCAGTCGTACACCCGCGCCGGACCGGCAAACTGCAGGCCTTCCTTGCCGGTGATCTTGGCCACCGAACCGCCGGGCGCCAGGTTACCCTCCAGGATGCGGATGTGACCGGTCTCCTTGATGGGGTTGGCGAGGGTGTGAAACACCTCCTGCCCGGGAGTCAGCTCGGGCAGGTCGGCCAGGTTCTCGGCCAGGGTGTGGCCGGTGACCGTCATGCAGCTGCCGTCCATCAGGCCTTCCTGGATCAGGTATTTCATCACCGCCGGCGTGCCGCCCACCTTGTGCAGGTCTTCCATCACGTATTGGCCCGAAGGCTTGAGGTCGGCCAGGAAGGGCACGCGGTCGGACACCAGCTGGAAGTCGTCCAGGGTCAGCTCCACATCCACGGCGCGCGCCATGGCCAGCAGGTGCAGCACGGCATTGGTGGAACCGCCGGTGGCGATGACCATCACCATGGCGTTCTCGAAGGCGGCGCGGGTCATGATGTCGCGCGGCTTGAGGTCCAGTTCCAGCAGGCGGCGCATGGCGACACCCGCGGCATGGCACTCGGCGATCTTGCCGGGGTCGACCGCCGGCACCGAGGAACTGTAGGGCAGGCTCATGCCCATGGCTTCGATGGCGGAGGCCATGGTGTTGGCGGTGTACATGCCGCCGCAGGCGCCGGCGCCCGGGCAGGCATGCTTGACGATATCCTCGCGCTCGGCCTCATCGATGCGATGCGCCAGGAATTCGCCGTAACTCTGGAAGGCGGAGACGATGTCCAGGGTCTTGCCGTGGCTGTGGCCGGGCTTGATGGTGCCGCCGTAGACCATGATGGACGGCCGGTTGAGGCGCCCCATGGCAATGACCGTGCCGGGCATGTTCTTGTCGCAGCCGGGAATGGCGATCAGGCCGTCGTACCACTGCGCGGCCATCACCGTCTCGATGGAGTCGGCGATGATCTCGCGCGATTGCAGCGAATAGCTCATGCCGTCGGTGCCCATGGAGATGCCATCGGACACGCCGATGGTGTTGAAGCGCATGCCCACCAGGTCCGCGCCCACCACGCCCTTCTTGACCTCGGCGGCCAGGTCGTTCAAATGCATGTTGCAGGTGTTGCCCTCCCACCAGACGCTGGCGATGCCCACCTGCGCCTTGTCCATGTCGGCCTCGGTCAGGCCGGTACCATAGAGCATGGCCTGGGAGGCGCCCTGGGCCTTGGGCTGGGTGATGCGGGAACTGTAGCGGTTCAACTTCGGGTCGGTCATGGGGGTCTCCGGGCAATGCGGCTGGGAAGCAGGCGAATCATTGTACAGGGCGGACCCTTTGGCGCCAAAGGACCCAGGTCAAGCAGCGAACTCAGGGCTGGTGTGGGGTGTGGGGTATGTGGTCTGGGTACCGTAGGAGCGGCCTTGGCCGCGAATGTTCGCGGGCAGAGCCCGCTCCTACAAGAGGTAAAAAGGGGGGGCAGAACCCTGATTGATTGTCGGAGCGGCGGCCGCGATCCGGTGTATGCTATGGGCACCCGTCCCACCGACTGTCGCGCCGTGATCCTGCAGCCACCCAAACTACTGACCATGATCCACGAGCTGATCGCCCTGCCGTCCATCAGCAGCGTCACCCCCGCCTATGATCAGGGCAACCGGACGGTCATCGACCGGCTCGCTGAATGGCTCGACGGCCTGGGCTTCGCCACCGAGATCCAGTCCTTGAGCCCCAGCGGCCACAAGGCCAACCTCATCGCCACCCTGGGGCGCGGCCCGGACGGCCTGGTGCTGGCCGGGCACACCGACACCGTGCCTTACGACGAGGGCCGCTGGCAACACGACCCCTTCGCCATGACCGAGGCCGACAATCGGCTCTACGGCCTGGGCACCTCGGACATGAAGAGCTTCCTGGCCCTGGCCATCGAGGCGGCGCGCCGCTACCGGGCGCGCGAACTGAAACACCCCATCATCATCCTCGCCACCGCTGACGAGGAGAGCTCCATGATCGGCGCCCAGTCCCTGGTGAACGCCAGGAGCCGCCTCGGCCGCTACGCCGTCATCGGCGAGCCCACCGGCATGCGCCCCATCCGCCTGCACAAGGGCATCCTCATGGAGGCCATCCGGGTGCGCGGCGCCTCCGGCCACTCCAGCGACCCGAGCCTGGGCAACAACGCCCTGGAGGGCATGCACCAGGTGCTGGGCGAACTGCTCGCCTGGCGCACGGAACTGCAGGCAAAGCACCAGAACCCCGCCTTCCTGGTGCCGGTGCCCACCCTGAATCTCGGCCACATCCACGGCGGCGACAACCCCAACCGCATCTGCCCCGAATGTGAGCTGCACATCGATATCCGCCCCCTGCCCGGCATGGACCTCGACGGTCTGCGTGCCGAGATGCGCCAGCGCCTGGAGGCGCGCCTGGCCGACACCGGCCTGGGGCTGGAAGTGGAGCCCCTGTTCAGTGGCATCCCGGCCATGGAGACCGATGCCGGCGCCGCCATCGTACAGGCCGCGGAGGAACTCACCGGCCACACCGCCGGCGCCGTGGCCTTCGGCACCGAGGGACCCTTCCTGAACGAGCTGGGTATGGACACCATCATCCTCGGCCCCGGCGACATCGACCAGGCCCACCAGCCCGACGAATACCTGGCCCTCGACCGCATCGAACCGACCCTGGAAGTACTGCACGGACTGATCCGCCGGTTCTGCCTGTAGGTCCGATCACGCTGCGCTAATCGGGCCTACGCAACCTTCCGCCTGTAGGAGCGGCCTCTGGCCGCGAACCGTGGTGGCAACCCTGTTCGCGGCCAGAGGCCGCTCCTACAGGTGTACGTAAGCCTTCACCTTGCCCGCGCTTTGCGGCAAGATGCCGACATGCCCAGCACAAAACCTCCAGCCCCAAAGCGCAAGTCCACACCCGACTGCGATTTCGTCGCCGCCTTCCGGCACTCGGCGCCCTATATCCACGCCCATGTGGAAAGCACCTTCGTGCTGGTATTGAGCGGCGAGGCGGTGGCCGATGCCAGCTTCCCCATCCTCATCCAGGACATCGCCCTGCTCAACAGTCTGGGGGTGCGCCTGGTGCTGGTACACGGGGCGCGACCGCAGATCGAACAGCGGCTGAAGGAAGCCAACACCGAACTGCAATACGTGAACGGCCTGCGCGTCACCGACGATACCGCCCTGGCCTGCGTCAAGGAGGCGGTGGGCACGGTGCGGGTGGAGATCGAGGCCATGCTGTCCATGGGCCTGGCCAGCACGCCCATGTACGGCGCCCGCATCCGCGTCGCCTCCGGCAACTTCGTCACCGCGCGGCCGCTGGGCGTGCGCGAGGGCATCGACTACTGCCATACCGGCGAGGTGCGGCGCATCGACGCCGAGGCCATCCAGGACAACCTCGACGACAACTCCGTGGTGCTGCTGTCGCCGCTGGGCTATTCCCCCACCGGCGAGATCTTCAACCTCAGCGCCGAGGAGGTGGCCACCGCCGCCGCCGAGGCCCTCAAGGCCGACAAGCTCATCCTGCTGGTGGAGGGCAAGGGCCTGCTCGACGCCCGCCGCCAGCTCATCCAGCAGCTCGACCCCGCCGCGGCCGCCAAGCTGCTGCAGTCACGGCGCAAGCTGCCCGAGGACATGGTGCGCCACCTGGAAAGCGCCCTGCATGCCGTCAAGCGCGGCGTGCGGCGCGTACACCTGATCGGGCGCGGCATCGACGGCGCCCTGCTGCGCGAGCTGTTCACCCGCGACGGCAGCGGCACCC
>JAIVHA010000134.1:24742-40741 GCA_020201295.1 Lysobacteraceae bacterium
CACATGATGAAGCCCGAAGGGATTCTATGGGCCAGAAGTGACGCGGCAATCTCCAACTGACTGATTTCATGGTAGGAGATTGCCGCGCTTCGCTCGCAATGACGTTAAGTCAGTGCCATTCCCTGTAGGAGCGGCCTTCGGCCGCGAATCGTTCGTGGCATGCCGGTTCGCGGCCAAAGGCCGCTCCTACACCGGTCGCGCGGGCTTGCGCTCACCGCTTGCGCGCCAGCAGCAGTCCATCCCCGATCGGCACCAGGCTGATGTCCACGCGTTCGTCGCGTGACGCCCGCTCGTTGAAGGCGCGGATCGCCACTGTGTCCTCGTCCTGCTCGCCCTCATCGATGACGCTCCCACCCCACAACACATTGTCGACCGCCACCAGGCCACCGGGGCGCAGCAGCTCCAGGACCCGCTCGTAGTACTCGATGTAGGCGGGCTTGTCGGCATCGATGAAGGCGAAGTCGAAGCTGCCCGCCTGCCCCTGCGCCAGCAGGGCATCCAGGCTGTCCCGCGCCGACCCAAGGCGCAGTTGGATGCGCTCCTCCACTCCGGCGGCCTGCCAGTGGCGCAGGGCGATGCGGGCATAATCGGCATTCAGCTCGCAGGCCACGAGTTCCCCTGCCTCCGGCAACGCCTCGGCAATGGCCAGGGCGCTGTAGCCGGTGAACACCCCGACCTCCAGGCAGCGGCGCGCCCCCAGCAGCTTCACCAGCAACGCCATGAACTGCCCCTGTTCCGGGGCGATCTGCATCCGCGCCATGGCGTGGGCGGCGGTCTCCTCCCGCAGGGCCCGCAAGACCGAACCCTCGCGCAGGGACACACGCAGCAGATACTGGTAGAGTTCCGGGGAAAGCGGGAGGGTCTGGTTGGACATGACAAACTCCTGGCTGGACAGGCTGTTGGGGTCAGTTGGGGTCACACTGTTGGGGTCAGGTCTTGCAATCCAACACGGAATTCTTGTGTTGGATTGCAAGACCTGACCCCAACTGACCCCAACACTGTGGCCTGGTGCACATTTTACGCCGGGCATTCCGCTAGACTCGAATCAATAGAGCCTCCGGCACCGGCATCATGAATCCTACACCACTACAGCTGCTGCAGTTCACCGACACCCATCTGTTCGCGGACGCCGCCGGCGCGCTGCTCGGCGTCAACACCGAACAGTCCCTGCAGGCGGTGCTGGACCTGGCCCGGCAGCAGCACTGGCCACCGGACCTGATACTCACTACCGGCGACCTGGTGCATGATGGCTCGATCCAGGCCTATGCCCGCTTCCTGCGCCATTTCAGCGGCCTCGGTGTGCCCGTCTACAGCCTGCCAGGCAATCACGATGCGGCCCCCCGCCTCTACGCCCAGCTGCAACAGCCTTCCGTGCAGGCGGTAGACCATGTGCTGCGCGATCACTGGCAGTTCTGCCTGCTGGACACCTCCGTGCCCGGTAGTGAAGGAGGTCACCTGGCCGCCGCCGAGCTGCAGCGCCTGGATGCCCAGCTCGCCGCCCACCCCGACCACCATGCCCTGGTCTGCCTGCACCACCAGCCAGTGCCCGTGGGCAGCCGCTGGCTGGACACCATGGCGGTGGACAATGCCGACGCGCTGTTCGCCGTGCTGGACCGCCACCCCCAGGTACGCGGCCTGCTGTGGGGTCATGTGCACCAGGATTTTCACCAGCGGCGCGCGGGCGTGCATCTCATTGCCTCGCCCAGTACCTGCATCCAGTTTGCGCCCGCCAGCACGGAGTTCGCCATCGACGACACACCACCCGGCTACCGCTGGCTACGGCTCCACGCCGATGGCCGCATCGACACCGGTGTGGAGCGCATCGCCGACATTCCGGTGGGCCTGGAACGCGCCTCGCAGGGGTATTGAGACCAAACCGTCATCGGGCTTCAGCCCGACACCAACACCCGACCCCGCCAGCGATACCACAGCCCCGCCAGCAGACAGCCCCCACCCAGCAGCAGCATGGCCGTGCGCACCCCCAGCACTTCCGCCAGGCTGCCGGCCAGCAGGTTGCCCAGTGGCGCCACGCCGATGAACAGGGTGGAGAACAGTGACATGATGCGCCCGCGCAGGGCATCGGGCGCGGCCAGTTGTAAATAGGTATTGGTGGAGGCGATCACCGTGGTGACGGCAAAGCCTGCCAACGCCAGCACCGGCAGGGCCAGGGCAAACGAGTCCAGCCGGGAGAACAGCATCAACACCATGCCCGCCAGCAGGGTCGCCAGGGTGATCCAGCGCGCGATGCCCTCGCCATCGCGTTGTCCCGCCAGCCGCAAGGCCGCCAACAGGGCGCCACCACCAGCGGCGCCGAGCAGGTAACCCAGCACATCGGGGCCGCCCTGGAACACCTCGCGCGCGAACACGGGCATCAGCACGGTATAGGGCGAGGCGCACAGGCTGACCGCCGCCACCAGCAGGATGACATGGCGCAAGCGCAGGTCGCGCCAGGCATAGTGGAAGCCGTCCAGCATCCCGAGCCGTGGCCGCGCACCAGAGCCTCGTTCCCGGGCTTCCAGCCCCATGGCCAACAATGCCAGCAGAGTGGCAGAAAAGGTCATGGCGTTGAGCAGGAACACCCAGGCCTCACCAAATCGTACGATGAGCAGGCCGGCCAGGGCCGGGCCGAGGAAGCGCGCCAGGTTGAACACGCTGGCATTCAGCGCCACGGCATTGTGCAGTTCCTCGCGCGGCACCAGAGAAGGCAGCAGGGAATGGCGGGCGGGGATCTCCACGGCATGCACACAGCCGAGCAGGAAGGCCAGCACAAGGATGTGCCAAACGGCGATGTGCCCGCTGAACGTCAGCCCCGCCAGCACCAGCGCCTGCAGCAGCGCCAGCAGCTGGGTGGCGAGAAACAGCCGGCGGCGCGGCAATCGGTCCGCCAGCCAACCGCCCGGCAGGCCGAACAGCAGCACGGGGATCAGGCTGGCGAAGGCCACCAAACCAAGCAGAAAACTGGAATCGGTGAGCCGGTACACCAGCCAGGCCTGGGCGACGTTCTGCATCCAGGTGCCATGCAGGGACACCAGCTGGCCGAAAAAGAACAGCCGGTACTCCCGACGCTGCAGGGAGCGAAGCGTCAGCAACGCCATGTCAGGCGACGAGCTGGTTGAAGTCGAAGATGGGCACCAGGATGGCCATGACGATGAGCAGCACGATCAGGCCCATGACCACCAGGATGAGGGGTTCGATGGCGGACATGATGCCGCCGATGAGGGTCTGCATCTCGCGTTCCTGGTTCAGCGCCGCCCGTTCCAGCATGGATTCCAGGTTGCCGCTGGTCTCGCCGCTGGCGATGAGATGCAAGGTCATGGGCGGGAAGTAACCACTCTTTTCCAGAGAACCGCTGATACTGCTGCCCTCGCGCACGCGCCGCGCCGCCACGTCCACGGCCTCGCGCATGGGTACATTGGTCATCACCGAACCGGCGATGCGCAGGGACTCCAGCACCGGCACGCCACTGGCGGTAAGGATGCTGAGGGTACGGGCAAAGCGTGCCGTGTTCAGGCCGCGCACCAGGCGCGAGACAAACGGGGTGCGCAGCAGCAGGCCGTGGTAGACGCGGCGCGGCCCCGGCTGCTTGAGCAGGTGACGCAGGCCCGCCACCAGCGCCACCAGCAGTACCAGCACCGCCAGGCCCCAGGCCTGCATGAACTCGCTCAAGCCGATCAGGGCGCGGGTCAGCAGCGGCAGCTCCTGGCCCATGTTGTCGAACACCTGTACCACCTGGGGCACTACATAGGTGAGCAGCAGGGCGGTGATACCCAGCGCCATGATGGTGAGCAGTACCGGATAGACCATGGCCTGTTGCAGCTTCTGCTGCAATTCCTGGCGGCTCTCGGTGTAATCGGCCAGCCGGTCCAGCACCGCTTCCAGGTGGCCGGACTGCTCGCCCGCCTCCACGGTGGTGCGGTACAGCTCCGGGAAGGCGTGGGGAAATTCCGCCAGGCCCGAGGCCAGGGAATGGCCTTCCACCACCCGCGAGCGCACCGCCGTCAGCAGTGCGCCCAGACGCGGTTTCTCGGTCTGGCGCGCCACCGTGCGCAGGGATTCCTCGATGGGGAAACCGGAACGCACCAGGGTGGCCAGCTGGCGCGTGATCAGGGCCAGATCTGCGGCGTTGATGCCCCGTCGCAACTGGAAACGACGGCCGGCGGCGCGCGCCTCGCGCTGGGCCACCTCCTGCACCGACAGGGGCGTCCAGCCGCGGTCGCGCAGCTGCTGGCGCACCTGGCGCGGCGTGTCGCCCTCCAGCACGCCCTTCTGGTCGCGGCCGGTGGCATCCAGTGCGGTGAATTCGAAAGCTCCCATGCCCTAGTACTCTGTCAAGTTGATAATTACGGATACCCGTTCACACCGCATGAGGACGCCTGACGGCCTTGATGGCCACGGAAGCACACGGAATGACACGGAAGGATTGCATTGCTGCCAATGGAAGCCACCCGTAGGAGCGGCCTCTGGCCGCGAACCCTGTGTGGTACCCCGGGCATTCGCGGCCAGAGGCCGCTCCTACGGGCGCCATGCATTACGACGTAACTATTTTCCGTGTTTTTCCGTGTGCTTCCGGGGCCATGACAATACGTAAATTTCAGGTTGAAGGAGTACTAGCCCTCGCGACTGACCCGCACCACTTCTTCCAGCGTGGTCACGCCGGCCAGGGCGCGGCGGTTGCCGTCCTGGCGCATGCCGGGAGTGAAGCGGCGTGCATACTGTTCCAGTTGGTGCTCGCCGGCGCCGTCATGGATCATGGTACGCATGGGGTCATCCAGCTCGATCAACTCGTAGATGCCGGTACGGCCACGGTAGCCCAGGTCGTTGCAATGGGGGCAGCCGCGGGCGCGATACAGGGTAGGCGGCGCGGCGGGATCGACACCCAGTTCCGTGCATTCCGCCTCGCCGGCGGTATAGGGTTCCTTGCAGTCGGGGCACAGCACCCGCACCAGCCGCTGCGCCAGCACACCGATGAGGCTGGAGGACAGCAGGAAGGGTTCCACGCCCATGTCACGCAGGCGGGTGACGGCACCGACGGCGCTGTTGGTATGCAGGGTGGAGAACACCAGGTGGCCGGTGAGGCTGGCCTGCACGGCGATCTCGGCGGTTTCCAGGTCACGGATTTCACCCACCATCACCACGTCCGGGTCCTGACGCAGGATGGCACGCAGGCCGCGCGCGAAGGTCATGTCCACCTTGGTGTTGACCTGGGTCTGGCCGATGCCGTCGAGGTAATACTCGATGGGGTCCTCGACGGTCATGATGTTGCGCTTGCTGTTGTTGATGCGCATCAGGGCCGCATACAAGGTGGTGGTCTTGCCGGAGCCGGTGGGGCCGGTGACCAGGATGATGCCATGCGGCCGGGCGATGAGCCGGTCCATGAGATCCTGGTCCGCCTTGGCCATGCCCAGGTGCTCGAGATCGAGGCGGCCCGCCTGTTTGTCCAACAGGCGCATCACCACCCGTTCGCCATGGCCGGAGGGCAGGGTCGAGACGCGCACATCCACGGCGCGGCCGGCCACGCGCAGGGAGATGCGGCCGTCCTGGGGCAGGCGCTTCTCGGCGATATCGAGCTTGGCCATGACCTTGATGCGCGACACCAGCAACGGCGCCAGCAGGCGCTGCGGCGTCAACACCTCGCGCATCACACCATCGACGCGAAAGCGCACCACCAGCCGGTGTTCGAAGGGTTCGATGTGGATGTCGGAGGCGTTTTCCTTCACCGCCTCGGTGAGCAGGGCGTTGATGAGGCGGATGATGGGGGCGTCGTCCTCGCTTTCCAGCAGGTCCTCCGGCTCGCCCAGTTGTTCCGCCAGGCGCGCCAGGTCCAGCTCCTCTTCCATGCCTTCCATCATCTGCATGGCCTCGGAGGAACCCTGTTCATAAGCCAGGGCCAGGCGGGCATCGAACTGCTCGGCACTGACCGGCTCCAGGTGCAGGGGGCGGCCCAGGAAGCGACGCAGTTCCACCAGACCGGTGGCACGCACCTTGGGGCCGCACAGTACCCGCACCGGGCCCGCCTCGCCCGGTTCCCCCGCCACCAGCAACTGGTGACGACGCGCGAACAGGAAACCGGGACGGCCAGCGACCGGATCCGGCGCCTCCAGTGCCGCAGTCATGGCCTCCTGCAGGGGCTCGCTCATTCCTCCACCTGTTTGTAGTCATCCTCTGCGGCGGGTACCGGCGCCGGCGGATACTCGTTCAGTACCGGCGCCATTTCGCGCGGCAGCAGATTCACGCCCCCGTCACGCGCCTGGGTCTGCAGGCCGCGCATGTAGTTGTACTTGCCGGAGCTGGTCTCGGTGAACACCGCGGCATCACGCAGGATGGCGGGCTGAATGAACACCATGAGGTTGCGTTTCTGCTTCTTGGTGCTGCGCGACTTGAACAGGTTGCCCATCAGCGGGATGTCGCCCAGCAACGGCACTTTCTGCACGTTTTCCGTCAGGGACTCGTCGATGAGTCCGCCCAGCACCACCATCTGCCGATCCTCCACCAGCACCGTGGTCTTGATGGAGCGCTTGTTGGTGATGATGTCCGAGGCGCCGGGAACCACCGCCTCGCTGACGTTGGAGATCTCCTGCTCGATGTTGAGCTGGATGGCATTGCCTTCGTTGATCTGCGGCGTCACCCGCAGGGTCAGGCCCACGTCCTGGCGCTGGATGGTCTGGAAGGGATTGCTGACACCTTCCCCGGTGCCGGTACTGGTGAAGGAACCGGTCACGAAAGGCACGTTCTGGGCCACCACGATCTCCGCCTCCTGATTATCCAGGGTCACCAGACTGGGGGTGGCGAGGATATTGGTGGCGGTGTCCGCGGCCAGCGCCTGCAGCAACACGCCGATGTTCAGGAACTCGGTGCCGAAGATACTGGCCGTGCCCTCGAAGTAACCAAGGCTCAGGCCATCACCCACGGACAGGGGATTGCGCGCTACATTGCCGATCGTGGCACCGGCGCCGGAGAAGCTGGTGCCGCCGATGGCGCCGGTGCCGCTCAGGTCGTTGGTGCCACGCCACTGCACGCCCAGGGCCGCGTCCTTGCCCTGGGTGATCTCGGCGATGACGGCATCGATATACACCTGGGCGCGGCGGATGTCGAGCTGACGAATCACCCCCTGCAGGGAGCGGAACACATCGGGCGGGGCGGTGATGACGATGGCATTGGCATTGTCGTCGGCCTGGATGTTGACCGTGCTGCCGGCGACGCCCTGGGCGGCCTGGCCCTTCTGATCGGCCTCGATGCTGGTGCTGACCCCGGTCAGCACCTTGACCAGCTCGGCGGCCTTGGCATAGCGCAGGTAGATCACATGGGTGTTGCCACCGCGTTCCAGGGGGGTGTCCAGGTGACTGATGATGGCACGCAGGCGCAGCCGGTCCGAGCGCTCGCCGCCAAGCATGACACTGTTGGTGCGTTCATCGGCCACCAGCGTGGGCTGGTCGCCGCCCCCGCCCGCGGCGGCCGCCGCGGCCCCGCCACGGGTACGGTTCAGCGCGGTGAGGATGCGCACCACCTCCACGGCGGAGGCATGCTGCAAGGTGATGAGTTCGATCTCGGCATCGCTCACCAGGTCGATGCGGTGGATGATCTGCACCAGGCGGTCCACGTTGTCGGCGCGGTCGGAAATGATCAGCACATTGGTGGCGGGATAGGCGGCCAAATGGCCTTGCTGGGGCACCAGGGGACGCAGGATGGGCACCAACTGGGCGGCCGCCACATTGTCCACCTGCACCACCCGGGTCACCACCTCGTCACCGGCCTGGCCCCCGCGCTCATCCACGGTGGGGATGCTGTTCTGCTTGGCGTTCACATCGGGCACGATCTTGATCACCGCGCCACTGGGCACGGCGGCGAAACCATGCACCTGCAGGATGGACAGAAACACGGCATACACCGCCTCGCTGTCCATGGCCTGGGAGGACACCACGGTGACCTTGCCCTTGACGCGCGGGTCGATGATGAAGTTCTTGCCGGTGACCTCGGCGACGGTGCTGATTAGGGCGCCGATGTCGGCGTTCTTGAGATTCAGGGTCACGGTCTGTGCCCCGGCCAGGCCGGCGATCCCCAGCCACGTGACGCCGATCAGCAACCGCAACATTGTCGTTTTCCAAAACACAGGCACTCCCCCGCTGTTTTACTGCATCGAGCTGCTTCAGCAGCCAATTCCAAACTATCGACGTTAAAATGATTACGCCTTGCCCCCTGTAGGAGCGGGCTCTGCCCGCGAATCGGGTTCGCGGGCAGAGCCCGCTCCTACAGGACCATCCTCCAATCCCCGCGACCCTCGATGAGCAGGCTATTGCGGCACATCGAAATTCAGCGTCATGTTCTGCTGCCCCCGGCGAATCTCCAGGTTCAGGCTGGTCTCATTCTGCAGGGCCTGCAAGGCCTGCATGCCATTGGCCGGGTTATCCAGGGCCAGGCCGTTGATGGCGGTGACGATGTCCCCGGCGCGCAGGCCCAGTTTGTTCAGGAAAGTAGGGTCCTGACCGGGCAGCAACCGAAAACCCACCAGTTGGCCATTCTCCTGCACCGGCATGGGCCGCACCAGGCTGATGAGCGACTGCGGGTTGGTCCGCAAGGTCTCGCGATGCTGCTGCAACAGCGCGCCCGGGTCCTCGGACGTGGCACCGCCGTTGGCGGGCCTGGACGGCGGCTCGCGACTCATGCCGTCGATGGTCTCCTCCTGGGGCAGTCGCAGGGTCTCGTAGCGACCGGCCCGCGACAGGATGATGCGGTCCACATGGATCTCCCGCAGTTCCGCGCCGCCCGGCAGCGGATCGCCGATACGGTAGACCTCTTCCTCTCCCCCGGGCTCGGCCACGATCGCCAGCGCCTGCTCCGGATCACGCGCCGCGAACAAGCCGCGCAGGGTGAGGCGCAGGCGGGTGTCGGGGGCATCCCGTGGCACCTCCTCCACCGCCGCCGGGCCACCCTGCGCCGCTTCACCGAACAGGTGCAGGCGTGCCACCTCGCGGCCCCGATCCGGGGTTTGTGCCGGCGCGCTTGCCACTGCCCCGCCGGCCGGCAGGGACACCGTCTCTGGCGCCACCGGCAGGAGCAGGTGCCAGGTCAGCTGCGCCAACAGCCAGGCGAGACCCAGCACCAGCAACAGGTTCACCGCCAGCACCAGGCGCCCCACCCCGGGGCCCTGCAACCATTGCAGCGGGCCGTGGGAAGGAAGGGTCAGTGAAATCATGTTCATGGATGCCGGAAATCCGCCTGTTCTGTGTCTTCTGTGGATGACCCTGCCGGGCCGTAGCCCGGCAAAGCCGGCCCGCCAGTCTGGGTTCCGAAGGTTACAGTATCACGTCAGGACGAAGCCCCGTGCGAGGACCGGCGCGGCGGTCGGCGCCCCTGGCCTCCCCCGCCCCCGCCCCCGCCCGAGCGGCGCGGCCCACTGCGATCGCCCGGACGACCCGTGCGCGGCGGCCGGTCGATCTTGACGGGCGGCGCCAGGTCGCGGGCCAGCAGGTCCTCGGTGACGGCCTCCACCGGGATCTTGGCGCCGATGTAGGCCTCGATCTCGGGCAGGGAATAGACGTACTTCTCGCAGGCGAAGCTGATGGCGTCGCCGTCGCTGCCGATGCGGGCGGTGCGGCCGATGCGGTGTACATAGTCTTCCGCGTCCTGGGGCAGGTCGTAGTTGAACACGTGGCTCACATGGTCGATATGCAGGCCGCGCGCCGCCACGTCGGTGGCCACCAGCACCGGCAGCTCGCCTTCCTGGAACTGGCGCAGCAGCGACTGGCGTTTTTTCTGCGGCACATCCCCGGACAGCACGGCGGTCTTGATGCCATTGCCCTCCAGGCTGGCCCAGACCCGGTCGGCGTCGCGCTTGGTGTTGACGAACACGATGCTGCGGCGCGGGTCCATGTGCCGCAGCAGGCCGATCAGCAGCGGGATCTTTTCGTCGTTGGCAGTGTGATAGAGCAGCTGGCGCACCCGGTCGGCCGTTACCTGCTCGGCTTCCACGGTGATGCCACGGGGGTTGTTCATGTGTTCGTAGGCCAACTCCTGCACGCGGTGGGACAGGGTGGCGGAGAACAGCAGGCCAAGGCGCTGTTCCGGCGCCGGACAACGGCGCAGCAGGAAGCGGATGTCCTTGATGAAGCCCAGGTCGAACATGCGGTCGGCCTCGTCCAGGACCACGACCTGGGCAAGGCGCAGGTCGAAGACATGCTGCTTGAAGAAATCGATGATGCGCCCTGGCGTGCCGATGAGGACATCCACGCCCTCGGCCAGATGCTGGCGCTGCTTGTCGTAGTCGGTGCCACCGTAGGCCAGGCCGAGACGCAGCCCCGTGTGACGGCCGAGCATCTCCGCATCGCGGTGGATCTGCATGGCCAGTTCGCGGGTCGGGGCCAGCACCAGGGCACGCACCTGGGTAGGCTTGCGCTCAGCGTCGGAGGGGTGGTTGAGCAGGTGGGCATAGAGGGCCACCAGGAAGGCGGCGGTCTTGCCCGTGCCGGTCTGCGCCTGGCCCGCCACATCATGACCATCGAGGGCGATGGGCAAGGCCTGCGCCTGGATCGGGGTACAGGCCGAAAAGCCAGCATCTTCAATACCCTGCATCAGTTCCGGGGGCAGGTCGAAGTCCTGGAAACGGACGTCACTCAAATGATCGTTTGGCATGGCTGCCTAGCATACCTGAAATACCGGCTGCGTTGGACTTGAAATGTGTGAAGATTTAGGCTCCAATGGCATCAGCGCGGACGCAGCCACCCCGCTGACCCGTTCAGCAAACCCGGTACCCGAACGCATCGTCCGTTTCCGGCTCTGCCACAGGAATCCCGACCGCAGCGAACAGAATCCCGTGTCCGGAATTCGATCAATGGCCACGCCGTTCATCGGGCGGTATTACCCAGACCAATATTCCCGACCCGATGCATAAACACCATATTTGGCCGTTTCGGCCCAAACCCAGTCAGATACCTGCATGCAGGAGGCTTTAAACCGTGAGTGAACGCATTGTCTACGTGACCGATGACAATTTTGAACAGGAAGTCCTTGGTTCCAGCGAACCCGTGCTGGTGGATTACTGGGCCGAATGGTGCGGCCCCTGCAAGATGATCGCCCCCATCCTCAACGAGATTGCCGACGAATATCAGGGCAAGATCAAGATCGCCAAGCTGAACATCGACGACAATCCGCAGACCCCGCCCAAGTACGGGATCCGCGGCATTCCGACCCTGATGCTGTTCAAGGGCGGCAATGTGGAGGCTACCAAGGTGGGCGCCCTGTCCAAGTCCCAGCTGACGGCCTTCATCGACAGCAACCTGTAGGCAGAGCAGATACGATCAA
This sequence comes from Lysobacteraceae bacterium, assembly GCA_020201295.1. Classification (GTDB taxonomy): domain Bacteria; phylum Pseudomonadota; class Gammaproteobacteria; order DSM-19610; family DSM-19610; genus JAIVHA01. Next base: position 36,038 of record JAIVHA010000134.1, read on the forward strand.
CCATTATCAGGGGCGGCCCGCCCAATGGGTCGCTCGATACCGAACCGGCAGCCTCGGTCATCACGACCCGATGCGCATGCCGGCATACCTGCCCCGAGACATCGGCGCACCCCGCCCCGTCAACGACCCGTAACACAAGACAATAACCCATATGAACCTGACTGAACTCAAGACCAAATCCGCCGCCGACGTCATCCAGATCGCCCAGGACATGGGCATCGAGGGTACCGCGCGTTCCCGCAAGCAGGATGTCATCTTCTCGATCCTGAAATCCCACGCCAAGAGCGGCGAGGATATCTTCGGGGACGGGGTGCTGGAGATCCTGCAGGACGGCTTCGGTTTCCTGCGCTCCGCCGACAGTTCCTATCTGGCCGGGCCCGACGACATCTATGTCTCCCCCAGCCAGATCCGGCGCTTCAGCCTGCGCACCGGCGACACCGTGTCCGGCAAGATCCGCCCACCCAAGGAGGGTGAACGTTACTTTGCCCTGCTCAAGGTCAGCGAGATCAACTACGAGGCACCGGAGAACGCCAAGAACAAGGTCATGTTCGAGAACCTCACCCCGTTGCACGCCAACCAGCGCATGCAGCTGGAGCTGGGCAACGGCAGTACCGAGGACATCACACCACGGGTCATCGACCTGTGCGCGCCCATCGGCAAGGGCCAGCGCGGCCTGATCGTGTCGCCGCCCAAGGCCGGCAAGACCATGCTGCTGCAGAACGTGGCGCAGAGCATCGCCGCCAACCACCCCGAGTGCTACCTGATCGTCCTGCTCATCGACGAACGTCCCGAGGAAGTGACGGAGATGTCCCGCTCGGTGCGCGGCGAGGTGGTGTCCTCCACCTTCGACGAACCGGCCAGCCGCCATGTGCAGGTAGCCGAAATGGTCATCGAGAAGGCCAAGCGCCTAGTGGAACACAAGCGCGACGTGGTCATCCTGCTCGACTCCATCACCCGAGGTCACCAAGACCAACAACGAATTCTTCGATTCAATGAAGCGCTAGAAAGAATTGGGGTCAAGGAATTGGGGTCAGGTCTTGCAATCCAGCAAACCGTCCTCTCCCCCACTGTCATTCCGATCTCGGTACCAGCGGACGGCGCGACTGACGGTCGCATAGTGCACGGAAAACACCTCCGCGATCGCCTGCATGGTGTAGGCGCCGGAGAGATAGGCCATAGCCATCGCCTCCCGCCTGTCCTGGTAACGCTGTGCGTATTCCGGAAGTGGTTGTGGTGAGCCACGTCGCTGCAGGCGAGGGACTTCCTTCAGGTCGCCGCACCCGCTGCGAACTTCCTGATCAAATTTCTCCACGAACTGCTCCGACCCCAGATAGATTTGATTGCGCAGTTCATTCCATATGCTTGGCAGACCAATACCCTCACGGACAAATTCGATATACCTGGTCCGCGCCCACTCACGACGATCCCCGAAACAGTGCATCAACCAGTCGGTCTCGAGCCAGGTGGGCGCCGGACACCTACCCAGCATGGCTTGGTGACTACTCCATGGCCAATCCTCCGGAGTTTCCGCTATCCGCGCGCGCACCGGGTTTAACACCACGTAACGGGACAGCTCCAGCAGGTACTCGTCACGCTCCACCAGAATCGCCTTGAAACGGCCCTGAAAAAGATGACCGACCAGATCATGGCTGCGATTGAATGCCTGTGTATACACGCCATTCAAGTAGCGCATCCCCTTCGAGAGATTCGCCTCTGCCGTTTCCACCACGGCATGGTAATGATTGGTCATCAGACAATAGGCATGACAGCGCCAATTATACCGGCTGCACGCCTCCCCAAAGATACGTAACCAGCCCCTGTAATCACGCTCGTCACGATAGATATCCTCCCTTCGATCACCGCGGGACGTCACATGATAAAGGCCACCCGGAACCTCGATGCGCAATGGACGCGCCATACATCCTCCCTGGATTGTGGCGTGCTACTGGCAGGAAATAAGTGACAAGGGGCCGCTCACCGTCCTGGATAACGGCCCCTTACGGGAGATGGTGTAATGAGATTAGAGGTCATATGCCGCGGGCTTCCAATCCCGATGCGCATGATATCCCTATCCGCGCAACCAGCGTCCCTGTCAAGGCCAGAACTTACAACGACCGGAAAAGAACTGCAACCTTGTCAGGGGGTCAGGTCTTGCAATCCAGCAAAATTATAAGATTTTGCTGGATTGCAAGACCTGACCCCTTTAGTTGACCCCTTTAGTTTGACCCCTTTAGCTCGGCACCCGCCGCGAGGAACTGCTCACCAAGCCCGACGAACTGCAGAAGATCTGGATTTTGCGCAAGCTGCTGCATCCCATGGACGAACTGGCCGCCATGGAATTCCTGCTCGACCGCCTCAAGGTTTTTTTGGACATTCCACACCCGCTTGGCATATTCGTGCACGGCGCGGTCGCTGGAGAAGCCGCCCATGCGCGCCACGTTGAGGATGGCACGGTGAGTCCAGATCTCCGGCTGACGATAGAGCTCGGCCACCCGTTCCTGGGCCGCCAGGTAGGCTTCGAAATCGGCGCAGACCAGGTAACGGTCTTCCCCCATCAAATCCTCCACCACGGGACGGTGGCGCTCCAGTTCGGTCGGTGAGAAATAGCCGTCGTGGATCTTGCGCAGCACATTGGCCAGGGCACGGCTGGACTGGATGAAGCGCATGGGGTCGTAGTCTTCATCATGCAGGCGCTTTACCTCCTCCCGCCGCAGACCGAACACGAACATGTTCTCCTCGCCCACCGCCTCGGCGATCTCCACATTGGCGCCATCCAGGGTGCCGATGGTCAGCGCGCCATTGAGGGACAGTTTCATATTGCCGGTACCGGAGGCCTCGGTGCCGGCGGTTGATATCTGTTCGGACAGGTCCGCCGCCGGGATGATGTCCGCCGCCGTGCTGACATCGTAATTGGGGATAAACACCAGTTTGAGCAGGCCATTGATGCGCGGGTCGTGGTTGATGACATCCGCCACGTCATGGATCAGCTTGATGATGCGCTTGGCCATGTCATAGCCCGGCGCCGCCTTGCCGGAGAAGATCACCGTGCGCGGCACCCAGGCCGCGCCCGGGTCGGCGCACATGCGGTCATGGAGGTGGACCACATGGAGCAGGTTCAGCAGCTGGCGCTTGTATTCGTGGATGCGCTTCACCTGCACGTCGAACAGGCTGGCCGCATCCACGCGGATACCCAGGCGAGAATCGATCAGGCCGGCCAGGCGTTCCTTGTTACTTTGCTTCGCCTCTTGAAACGCCTCCCGGAACCCCGCATCCTCCGCCAGGGGCTCGAGTCCGCGCAGCTCGCGCAGGTCCCGCAGCCAGCCCTCTCCGATATGCAGGCAGATCAGGTCCGAGAGCGGCTTGTTGGCCTGGTTGAGCCAACGCCGTGGCGTCACCCCGTTCGTGATGTTGATGATCTTGTCCGGGTCCAGGCGATGGAAATCGGCGAAGATGGTTTCCCGAATGATATCCGTATGCAGCTGCGCCACGCCGTTGACCGTGTGGCTGCCGACAATGGCCAGGTTCGCCATACGCAACCGCCGCCCACCCGTCTCGTCGATGAGTGATACACGTCGCACCAGGTCCAGGTCACCGGGATTGCGGTGGCGCACCTCGTCCAGGAAGCGCCGATTGATTTCATAGATGATGCGCATGTGGCGTGGCAACATCTCTTCCACCAGGGCCACCGGCCAGGTCTCCAGGGCCTCGGGCATGACGGTGTGATTGGTGTAGGAAAAGGTGCGCCGGCAGATATCCCAGGCCGCGTCCCAGCCGATGTCATGGACATCCATCAGCAGGCGCATGAGCTCGGGTATGGCAATAGCGGGATGGGTGTCATTGAGCTGGATGGCCACCTTGTCGGGCAGATCATCAAAACCCGTGTGATGCTTGCGGTGTCGAAACAGGATGTCCTGCAAGGATGCACTGACGAAGAAATACTGCTGTTTCAGGCGCAGTTCGCGGCCCATGGTGGTGGAATCGTCGGGGTACAGCACCCGTGACAGGTTCTCCGATTCATTCTTGTCTGCCACCGCCTGAATATAGTTCCCCTGGTTGAAATATGGCGCAGCATGCCGACCTCGTTCACATAGTCCACCACCCGACCGTAGAAATGCACCGGGTAGAGCACCTCGGCGCGGGAGAATTCCCAGGGGTTGCCATAGCGCAGCCAGTTCTCCGGCTGTTCCATCTGGCGGCCATCCTCGATGCGCTGCTTGAACATGCCGTATTCATAGCGGATGCCATAGCCGTAGCCGGGCAGGCCGAGGGTGGCCATGGAGTCGAGGAAGCAGGCTGCCAGCCGCCCCAGCCCGCCATTGCCCAGGGCCGCATCGGGTTCCAGCTCGCGGATCTGTTCCAGGTCGAGCCCGAAGCGCAGCAGCGCCTCGCGCACCCCGGGCTCGATGCGCAGGTTCAGGATGCTGTTGTAGAGGGTTCGGCCGATAAGGAATTCGAGGGAAAAATAATAGATCCGCTTGCTGTCTTCGCGGTAATAGCCGCGCATGGTCTCCATCCAGCGCTCGGCCATGCGGTCGCGCAGCACGTAGGTCAGGCTGCGAAACCAGTCGCGCAGGTTGGCGGTATAGAGATCCTTGCCAACACTGTATTCCAGGCGGTTGGCCAGGGAGCGCCACAGGGCCTCCGTGCCCATGCCCTGCTTTTCGTAGGGAAAGTCCTTGTCCAGGTCCGTTGTCATGCCTCACC
>JAIVHA010000002.1:0-16787 GCA_020201295.1 Lysobacteraceae bacterium
CCCCTGTTCAACGTCACCGGGCGCAGCATCAGCACTGTCAGCCGCGCCGTGGTGCTGCTCGGCTTCGACGAGGTACGCAGTATCTGTCTGTCCATCGCCGTGGTGGAATCCATGCTCAAGGGGCAGCAGAAAGACCTGGTGCTCGACCAGATGGGGCGCTCCTTCCATGCCGCCGTGCAGGCGCGTGCCTTCGCCGTGCAGCGTGGTGACAAGGCCCCGGAAGAGGTATTCATCGCCACCCTGCTGTACCAGCTCGGGGACATGGCCTTCTGGACCTTCTCCGGCGAACTCGGCAAGGAACTGGCGGCGGCCATGGCCCGGCGACCCGGTGCCGATCCGCAACAGGTGCAGCGGGAAGTGTTGGGCTTTACCCTCACCGAACTGACCACCAGCCTGAGCCGGGAGTGGAAACTTGGTGATCTGTTGCAACAGGCCCTGGAGGGCAAGCAGGACAGCCATCCCCGCTGTGGCAATGTGCTGATGGCGCAGGAACTCGCGCGTGCCGCGGAAAAACATGGCTGGGAGGATCCGGCCCTGAAGCCATTGCTGGAGCGCACTGCCGAGGCCCTGTACATGCCGGTGAAGGAATTCACGGCCATGGTACATGCCAATGCCGAACAGGCCATCCAGGTGGCCTCCAGCTATGGTGCCGGCAAGGCCGGCTGCCGGATCCCCCTGCCGAAAAAAAAGGGCAAGGCGCCGGTGGTGGTGGCCGAGGAGGAGGAATCCGAACACAAGGCTTTCCTGGATCCCGATCCGGGTCTGCAGCTGCAGATCCTGCGCGAGATCTCCATGTCCATGGAGAGTCGGCCGGACCTGAACATGCTGCTGGAAATGGTGCTGGAGGGAATCTATCGTGGCATCGGCATGGACCGCACCCTGTTCGCCATGCGCAGTGCCGACCAGCGCTTCCTCAAGGCCCGCTACGCCCTGGGTCATGACACGGACCTGATGCGCCGCAAGTTTCACTTCGAGCTCGGTCCACTCAAGGCCAACATCTTCAGCCAGGTGTTGGACAGTCGCGCGGCCCTCTGGGTGCGTTCACCCGTGGAGCCGAAACTCAAACGCCTGCTGACCCCGGCGGTGCAGGCCATCACCGAGGACGCGCCTTTCTTCGCCATGCCCATCGAGATCCAGGGCAAGGTCATAGGGCTGTTCTATGCCGATCGCAATCCCAGCGGCCGCTCCCTGGATGAAGAGAGCTACAACAGCTTCCGCCACTTTGGTCAGCAGGCCAATATGGCGTTGACCTTTCTTACCGCCCGGCGCTGAGGGGTGCGATCGTGGCGCCGGCGTCTGTAGGAGCGGGCTTTGCCCGCGAACGGCCTGTGCTGCCTCGGACGGTTCGCGGCCAAGGCCGCTCCTACAGGTGTCTTTTTCCCCCGGCGGGAGCCACCGACCGGGTCAGGCCGACGGCGGAACGCCCAGCCACTCGCGCCAGGCTTCGAACAGCTCGGCATCGAGGGCCGCAATGGCGGAGCGGGGCTGTAGTCCGGCCTGGTACACGGGCCGGCCATCCAGGCCCACGGAGCGGCCACCGGCCTCCTGCAGGATCAGCTGACCGGCGGCGTAGTCCCAGAGCTTCTGGCCACCGTGCAGGTAGAGCTGGACACGGCCACAGGCCAGCCAGCACCAGTCCAGGGCCACGGCGCCAAAGCTGCGCTGGGAGGCATAGGGTGGACGCTGGGCCAGGCGCGCCACCAGGTCGGCGGGCAGGCGCTTGAAGTCCACCAGTGCCAGGGTTTCGCGCAGACGGCGGGTGGCGTGCGGCGCCTGCAGGGGTTGTCCGTTCAGCCAGGCGCCCTGGCCACGCACGGCGGTGAAGCACTCCTCGCGGCTGGGGTCGTGGACGATGGCCAGCTGTACTCCATCACCCCGCAGGAAGGCCAGTGATACCGCATAGTAAGGGATGCCGCTGGCGAAGTTGTTGGTGCCGTCCAATGGGTCGAGGCACCAGAGGCCCTGGTCCAGGTTCTGCAATGCCTGTTCCTGCTCCGCACGATCCATTTCCTCGCCCAGAAAACCATGCTCCGGCCATTCTTCCCGCAGGGCGGCGCGGATGCGTCGTTGCACCACCAGGTCGGCCTCGGTGACGATGCTGCCGTCGGCCTTGTGGTGGCGGGTGATATGGCAGCGGTGCGGCAGTTCCTGGCAGGCGATGTCCACCACGATGTCACGGGCACGGGCCAGTTCCGGCAGGGTCATGATCAGCGTCGTTCCAGTTCCACGGGCCCCTCGGGCTGGCGGGCGATCTTGCCGCGCAGGTCATAGAGGGCCGCCTGCAGGCCCTCCTCAATGGAGGGATGGTAGAAGGGCATGCGTAACAAATCGAAGACCGTGAGGCCCCGCTGGATGGACCAGGCCAGCAGGTGCGCGAGATTCTCGCCCTTGGGGGCGATCAGGCTGGCGCCCAGCAGGCGGCCATCCTCCTTGTCCGCATAGACGCGGATCATACCCTTGTTCTTGCCCATGATGAGGGCGCGGCCCAGGGGGCCGAGCTTGACTTCGCCGATGGCGATGCGTTCCGGGTCCAGTTCGTTCCAGGCGCTGCCCACCACGGCGATGTTGGGGTCGCAGAAGTTGATGGCCAGCGGTGTCTGGCGTTTGAAGGCGACAGGTTTGGCTTGTACCGCATTGAAGCCGGCGATACGGCCCTCGGCACCGGCCTCGTGGAGGATGGCGCGTTCGCCGGTGACATCACCGGCGATGAACACCGGCAGGTCGCCCACCTGCATGCTGTGGGGGTCAAAGACTGGCAGCCCGCGCTCGTCCAGATCCACGCCGAGCGTCTCCAGGCCCAGGCCGTCGACATTGGGCCGACGCCCCATGGCCGCCAGCACCCGCTCCACCAGCACCGACTGATCCCCCGCCGTCACGCGCAGGCGGCCATCTTCTTCCTGGATGTCGGCCGCCTGGCCCAGCCAGAGGGGGAATTCCTTGCCGAGGATATCGACGGCCACCTGGCGCAGCTCCGGGTCCTGCAGGCCGGCGATGGAAGCGGGCCTGTTCGGCCATGAATTCCTCGTCCATGTTGTCGGTGCTGTTGCTCAGCACCTTGTCGACGAACACATCGCGCAGGTCACGCACGTGTTCCAGGGCCTCCGGCCCGTTCAGGCTCAAGGCCTCGCCGCCCTCGATGCCCATGCGCTCGAACAGGCCACGGCGGTGGAAATCCTCGCCCACCTGGATGGCGGCTTTGGAGGGCATGCAGCCGACCCGTGCGCAGGTGGTACCTAGTTCACCACCGTCGATGAGCACATAGCGGTCCGTGGCCTGGCGCACCTGGGAGAGGGCATAGAGACCGGCACTGCCGGCTCCGATGATGGCGACGTCTACGTGTTTTTCCATGAGTGCCACTCCAAATATTAGTGGTTTGATGGGGCAAAACCCGATTTCAGCCACGGAATCTGCCCGGAAGAACACGGAAAAAACCCATATCAGGGAAACGCTGATATATCCACGTATTCCTGTCATTGCGAGCGAAGCGTGGCAATCTCGTCGTGCGGATCGACGGGGAGGAGATTGCCGCGGCGCTACGCGCCTCGCAATGACGCAATAATCAGGACTTCCTTGGTGATTTCCTTTCCGTGTTCTTCCGGGCAGATTCCGTGGCCAATGTGTTGATGCCTGCCGTGGCAGGTGTCGTTGCCGGCATTCTACCGGTTTTGGCCGCCCGGTTCGCCCGAGGCATGTCGGCCAGGGACGGGAGTTTCACGGCTGCAGGAGCGGGCTCTGCCCGCGAACCGCTGGGGTGACCGGCAAGTTGGCCAGGAAAGGCGATTTCACAGGCCGTCAGTCGGCCGGTGTACCCGTGGCGCGGCGGCTGCGCCCGAAATCCAGCATGCGCTGGGTGGCCTTCAGGGCCTTGACGCGCACGGCTTCGTCGACATGGATCTCGTTGGCGCCGGTTTCCAGCACCTCCGCCAGGTTGCGCAGGCTGTTCATGGCCATCCAGGGGCAGTGGGCACAGGATACGCAGGTGGCGCCGACCCCCATGGTGGGGGCCTCGAGGAAGGTCTTGTCCGGCGCCGCCTGGCGCATCTTGTAGAGGATGCCGTTGTCGGTGGCGACGATGAAGGTCTTGTGGGGCATCTCCCGTGCCGCCTGGATGATCTGGGTGGTGGAACCCACCCGGTCGGCCAGTTCGATCACCGCCTCGGGGGATTCGGGATGCACCAGCACCGCCGCCTCGGGATGCTTTTCCTTGAGGCGCAGCAGGGCGTCGGCGCGGAAGGCCTCGTGCACGATACAACCGCCGGGCCATAACAGCATGTCGGCGCCCGTCTCCTGCTGGATGTAGCGGCCCAGGTGGCGGTCCGGGGCCCACAGGATCTTTTCGCCTTTTTCATGCAGGTGGCGCACCAGGTCCACGGCGATGCTGGAGGTCACCACCCAGTCGGCGCGTGCCTTCACTTCGGCGCTGGTGTTGGCGTAGACCACCACGGTGCGCTCCGGGTGCTGGTCGCAGAAGGGGATGAACTGTTCCGCCGGGCAGCCCAGGTCCAGGGAGCATTCGGCCTTCAGGGTGGGCATGAGCACGCGCTTCTCCGGGTTGAGGATCTTGGCGGTCTCGCCCATGAAACGCACCCCTGCCACCACCAGGGTGGAGGCGGGGTGCTCGTTGCCGAAACGGGCCATGTCCAGGGAGTCGGACACATAGCCGCCGGTTGCGTCGGCGAGGGCCTGCAGATCCTCGTCCGTGTAGTAGTGGGCCACCAGCACCGCGTCTTTTTCCCGCAACAGGTCCTTGATGCGCGCGACCAGCGCTTCCCGTTCGCCCGGCGCATACTCGGGGCGGGCGACACTGCCGGGCAACGGCAGGGTCATGCCCTGCGTGGCCGGGAGGATGGGGGCGAGAAATTCCTGTGTCATGCACTGCTCCTGTCACCAGGCCGGGGGTCTCAACTCCGGAGACTCGCGGCCGCTATCATGTTGTCAACGCGATCAATCAGTTGTCGACGCAACCCAGAAACCATGGCAGGGAAGGCCCCGGTCTGGAGCGTGCGAGGGAATCATAATCACTGTTTTATCAGAGATTTGCTAAATAGCAGCATGGGGCTGCCGCCGCCGGGTTTCAATCCCCCCATTGGGGTGGACCGATCCTTCGATGGCCAGACAGGGCTGCGCAAGGGAGGGCATTCAATGCATGAGGAGACCGTAATTTTCCCGGATGATCAGGGGCTTATGGTGATGTTGGTGGATGATCAGGCCATTGTGGCCGAGCGCATCCGCCGCGATCTGCTGGATTCGCCGCAGATGGACTTCCATTACTGCCAGGATCCCCACGAGGCCCTGTCGGTGGCCTGCGCGATCCGTCCCACGGTGATCCTGCTGGACCTGCTCATGCCCGGCGTGAATGGCCTGGATGTGGTGCGCACCTTCCGGGGTAATGCTTGTACCCAACATGTACCCATCATCGTGCTGTCCACCAAGGAAGATCCGCACGTCAAGGCCAAGGCCTTTGCCGCCGGGGCCAATGATTACCTCATCAAACTGCCGGACCGCGAGGAACTCAACGCCCGGATTCTCTACCATTCCCGCGCCTACCTGGCCCGCGTGCAGCGTGACGAGGCCTACCGTGCCTTGCGGGAAAGCCAGCGCGAGCTGGAACAGAAGAATTTCGAATTGCTGCGCATGTCCAACATCGACGGACTCACCGAGGTGGCCAACCGGCGGCGTTTCGACGAGCTGATCCAGGAGGCCTGGGCCCATTCGCGACGTACCCGCAGCGCGCTGGCGCTGGTGATGCTGGACATCGACTGTTTCAAGCCCTTCAACGACCACTACGGGCACCTGGCGGGGGATGACTGCCTCAAGCGGGTTGCGCAGACCCTGCAGCAGGAGTTGCCGCGCCTGACCGATACCCTGGCCCGCTATGGAGGCGAGGAGTTCGTGGTGGTACTGTCGGCCACGGACCTGGAGGGCGCCCGCCGGGTGGCGGAGCGCCTGCGTCAGGCCGTGGAGGCCCTGCGCATCCCCCATGCCTGTTCCGAGGCGGGTGACGTGGTGACCATCAGCCTGGGGGTGGCGGCCACCCACGCGTCCGCGTCCAGTCAGCCCCAGTCGCTGGTGGCGGCAGCGGACAAGATGCTCTACCAGGCCAAGCACCGTGGCCGCAACCAGGTGTCCAGCATCGACTGTATCCTCTCCACCGAGGCGGCATCCTGATCCCTTCTCCTCGGCCGGTTTTCTTGCGCGGGCGATTGCAGTAATCTTGGCCCATTCTCCAGGCTGCAACGCCCAACGAACGCAAGGAAATCATCATGGCAAACGAAGGCTACCACGAACCGCTCGAGGAACTGTCCGAGGAAACTCGCGACATGCACCGGGCCCTCAGCTCCCTGATGGAGGAACTCGAAGCGGTGGACTGGTACAACCAGCGGGTGGATGCCTGCAAGGATGCCGAACTGAAGGCCATCCTCGCCCATAACCGCGACGAGGAGAAGGAACATGCGGCCATGGTGCTGGAATGGATCCGCCGCCACGATTCGCGCTTGAATTCAGAGTTGAAGGATTACCTGTTTACCGACAAGCCCATCGCCCACCAGTAACTCCGCTATCGATCGAAAACCCCGTTGCTGACGATCGATTTTATTCGTTTTACCTGGCCTGCCTGTTCGGGTATGAATCGCGCCCATGATGTTCACCCATGGGGTTTCCCGACGACATGCACGCAAGTGAAGATAGCTACGATGACGATGCCGGCACGCTGGTGCTGCAGGACGAGGCGGACGCCCGCGCAACCGACCTTGCCGGTGGCATGGATGCCATGGACCGTAAGGACTATGGTTACCGGATGAAGGCGCGCCGACGTCTCGAGCAACTCCGCGAGGAGCGGGAGCTGGCCCGGCTGTTGCGTACCGGCTTCGATCAATAGGCCCTGTCGACCGGCAGGGAGTCGATTACCTGTTCTATCATGCCCCCCCGGTCCGTGGGCCGGGCATACACCGCATAGGTCTCCTTGCGGATGATGGGCGCATCCTCCACCGGAAACAGTCGCCGGCCCAATTGCCCCCGTACCATGGGTTCGGGCAGGTAGGCGGCACCCCCGTTCTCCAGAATATAGCCCAGGGCCAGTCGTCCCACGCTTACCCGCAGTCGCGGGGCGGGCAGGTCGGGGAACCGGCGTGCATGCAGGCCGGCGAAGGAAGTCCCCCAGTCCACCAGTACATAGCCCGTGCGCAAGGCCTCGTGGCTGGCCTGACCGGCCTGGGTCGAGACCAGTACCAGGGGCAATGGCGCCAGCTCCCGCAACTGGAAACGAGCGGTCTCCGGTGGATCGAACAGCAGGGCGAGGTCCAGGGTGCCTTCCTGCAGCTGGCGTAGCAGGGAGTCCGTATCCCCCGCGTCCGCCCGCAGGGCCAGCTCGGGCAGCAGGGTCGGCAGTTGCCGCAGCCAGTCTTCCAGGAAGGCATCCCAGAGGCTGGGCAGGGCGGCAATGGCCAGCAGCGACTGCATGCCTTCCGGCACGGAAATCTCCTGTTGGGCGCGGTTCCAGGTGTTGATCATGTTCTCGGCGAAGGCCAGGAACTTGCGTCCCGCCGGGGTCAGTTCGATATGCTTGCGCTGGCGGATGAACAGGTGGGTACCCAGTTCTTCCTCCAGCTGGCGGATGCGGGCGCTCACCGTGGACTGGCTCAGGAACAGGTTGGCGGCCGCACGGCCGAAATGGCGGGTGCGCTGCACCTCCAGGAACGCCTTGAGTAATCCCGTATCCATTGCGCTTTTCTCCCATACCCCACGTAGGAGCGGCTGTCAGGCCTCGTGGGTGATCTGATATTCTGTATCAACGTCCATTATGGATCGAAAGGATTGGTCGTGAAAGCGCGTGCGGATCCACCTGGCGACCGTGCTACGCTCCCTCGTTTCCCGCCGGCAGGACCCAGGCAGCCATCATGATCAGACAGGCCACCCCCGAGGACATCAGGTCGCTGCTGCGGCTGGAGGAGGAATGCTTCAGTGTCGACCGGCTTTCCCAGCGTTCCTTCCGCTACCTGCTCACCAAGGCCAACGCCGTCACCTTCGTGGATGAGCGGGATGGGGAGATTGCCGGCTATGCCATGCTGCTGTTCAATGCCGGCACCTCGCTGGCGCGCCTGTACTCCATCGCGGTATCGCCGCGGTTTCGCGGGCGCGACATCGGCAAGGGCCTGGTGGCGGCGGCCGAGGAAACGGCCCGGGAGCGGGACAGCGTCTATATCCGGCTCGAGGTGCGCAAGGACAACGCCGCTTCCATCGCCCTGTTCGAGCAGGCGGGCTACCGGCGCTTTGGGGAATACGACGACTATTATGAAGACCACATGGACGCCTTTCGCTATGAAAGGCGCCTGGTCAGCAACCTCAATGCGGACCTGGCGCTGGTGCCCTATTATCAGCAGACACTGGAATTCACCTGCGGCCCCGCCGCGCTGATGATGGCCATGAAGGCCCTGGAATCCGCCGTGGTGCTGGACCGCACCCTGGAGATCCGCATCTGGCGTGAATCCACTACGGTGTTCATGACCTCGGGGCATGGCGGCACCAGCCCCTACGGCATGGCGCTGGCGGCCGTGCACCGGGGTTTCGAGGCGGAGGTATTCGTCAATGATGCCACCGAGCTGCTGGTGGACTCGGTGCGTAGCGCCGAAAAAAAGGAGGTCATGCGCCTTGTGGAGAAGGATTTCCTCGACGAGATGCGCGAGCGTGACATCCCGGTGCATTACCGAAAGGTGGATGTGAACGATATCCGCGCTGCCTTCGATCAAGGAGGTGTGCCCATCGTGCTAATCAGCTCCTATCGCATTTACAAGGAAAAATTTCCGCACTGGGTGGTGGTGACCGGTTTTGATGACCGTTTCATCTACGTGCATGACCCCTATGTGGACGAAGAAAAACACAAGGTACAGGCGGATTGCATCAACATGCCCATCCTGCAGAAGGATTTCCAGCGTATCGCTCGCTATGGGAAGTATGGACAGCGTGCCGCCCTGATTATTCGTCACCCTGGCCAGACCCGTCCGGCGCGTCTGGGTGCCAGCAAGGTCAAAGGAAAACGAGGCAAATGACCCGACAAATCATCGTGGTGGAAAACCTGGAGGACTGGCCCGCGGGTGATCTTCCCTACACCGTGGTCCACGTGGACGACTACCTGACTTCAGAGGAATATCTCAGCCAGAAGAATATCCTGGTTATCAATCTCTGCCGCAGCTATCGCTACCTGAGCGTGGGGTACTACTGCGCACTGCTGGCGGAGGCGCGTAGACATCGGGTCATTCCCTCGGTGAAATGCATGCTCGATCTGAGCAGCAAGTCCATGTACAGCCTGGATGCCATCAATCTCGAGGAACAGGTGCGTCGAGGTTTTCGCAAGCATAGCCTGGGTGGTGGAGCCGACGAATTCGAGATGGATATCATGATGGGGCGCTGTCGTTATGAAAGCCTGCGTGACCTTGCCCGGCAGATCTTCGAGTTCTTTCCCTGCCCGCTGTTGCGGGTGCGGTTTCGCCTGCAAGGTGGCTGGCATATCAATTCCATCAAGCCCCTGCCCATCCACCGCCTGGATGAGGATGCCCTGGTGCAGTTCCGCGAGGCGGTATCGACCTATATCAAGCGACGCAAGCGGCCCGCCAAGGCGCGCAAGCCGGCCCGTTACGACCTGGCGATCCTCCATGATCCCGCTGACCCGCTGCCACCCTCCGATAGCCGGGCACTGGCCAATTTCGCCAAGGCCGGCGCCGAATTGGGCATCGAAGTGGACCTGATTCAGCGCAAGGACTATGCCCGGCTGGCGGAATACGACGCCCTGTTTATCCGGGATACCACGCGCATCAACCACTATACCTACCGTTTTGCCAAGAAGGCGGAAAGCGAGGGTATGATCGTCATCGACGATCCCCGTTCCATTCAGCTATGTACCAACAAGGTCTACCTGGCGGAATTACTCAAGGCCAACCGGGTCCCGGCGCCCAAGACCGTGATCGTGGGCAGGGGTGATCTGGCCGCGGCGGAAGAACGTATCGGGTATCCCATGGTGCTCAAGGTTCCGGATGGATCCTTTTCACGAGGGGTGTTCAAGGCGGAAAACCGCGTCCAGATGCACGAGATCAGCCAGTTGCTGTTCCAGTCCTCCGAGTTGGTGCTGGCCCAGGAGTATCTCTACACGGAATTCGACTGGCGTGTGGGTTTGCTCAATCGCAAGCCGCTCTATGCCTGCCAGTACTTCATGTCCAAGAAACATTGGCAGATCGTTCACCACGATGCCGCGGGCGGTTTTTCCCAGGGTGGTTTCAAGTGCCTGCCGCTGGAAGATGTGGATCCCGCCGTCCTGAACCTGGCGGAGCGGGCCGCCAACCTGATCGGTGACGGGTTGTACGGCGTGGATATCAAGCAGGGTGGGCAGGATCTCTACGTCATCGAGATCAATGACAATCCCAGCCTGGATTCCGAGGTGGAAGACTGCGCGCTGAAGCAGGACCTGTACCGCGCCATCATGAAGGAATTTCTGCGTCGCCTGAACGCCAAGCAGCAGGCCTTCGAGGATCAGCCGGAGAAAAGAAAACGCCGGGAAGTCGCTGATTGATCCGTCATGCCCGACCAGTACTCCTTCAACCTGAA
Source organism: Lysobacteraceae bacterium (assembly GCA_020201295.1). Taxonomy (GTDB): domain Bacteria; phylum Pseudomonadota; class Gammaproteobacteria; order DSM-19610; family DSM-19610; genus JAIVHA01. The sequence continues at coordinate 10,594 of JAIVHA010000002.1, forward strand.
ATTGATCTATTGTCATGGCCGCGGAAGCACACGGAAAAACACGGAACGAAAATCCATGGATACGGTTTTTCCGTGTCATTCCGTGTGCTTCCGTGGCCATCAAGGCCGTCAGACGTTCGCATGTGGTATGAGCGGGTATCCGGCATCATCAAATTGATAGAGTACTAGTTGGGCAGCCATTGCTCCAGTTCATTGAAGGGCATGGGGCGGGCGATGAGGTTGCCCTGCGCAAGTTGACAGGACTGTTCGCGCAGGAATTTCAGCTGGCCCATGTTTTCCACGCCACAGGCGCTGGCGCGAATGCCCATGTAATTCGTGAAGGCGAGTATGCTGCCGGTGATGGCCATGCTGGTGCGGTCGAAGGGCAGCCGACGGATCAGTTTGCGGTCGATCTTCAGGCCTCCCAGCGGCAGGTGCATCAGCTCCGACAGGGCGTGATTGTTTCCGCTGAAACGATCGACGCAAAGCGGTATGGAAAGCTCCTTCAGACGTAACAGGGTCTCCCGCATGGCATCCAGGTTGCGCATCAATACCGTTTCCTTGCATTCGAACTCGATCATATCCGGATCCAGGCCCTTGTCGTTCAGCATCCATTCCAGTTTTTCTATAAACCCGGCCTCGAGAATCTGGTGCTCGGACAGGTTGATGCACAAGCGAATATCCTTGTGACCCGCCTTGCGGAGTTTTCTGGCCTGGCGCAAGGCCGTGTCCAGCAACCATTCCCCCACGGGGACGATGATCCCGGTTTCCTCCAGCAACCACAGGAAGCGTTCCGTTGGTTGCAGCCCGCGCTGTTGATGTCTCCAACGCAGCAGCAGCTCCACATTGCGCACGGTTCCTGACTGGGTGTCGACCATGGGTTGATAGTGGATTTCGAATTCCCGGTTGCGCAAACCGTGATACAGCGCGGTGCAGAGTTCCCGTCGCTCGCGGGCATAGTGGTCTCGCCGCGCGCTGGCGAAACGCACCCGGTTACCGCCGTCAACAGTGGTGTCGAAGAGGGCGGATTCCGCCGCTGCCCACAGTGATTCGGCAAGATACCCGTCCTCGGGAAAGACGCTGATTCCCGCGCGGACTTCGATCTGTATGTGTCCTGTCTTGCGTGGAAACTCCGGCTGCAGGCCATGCATGATCTTTTCCACGGCGAGGCTGATCGAGTCCGGGTTCAGGATGCCGTCCAGCAATATGGCGAAATGTTCCGCACCGTATTGCAGCAATGAATCACTCTTGCGCAGGTTGGCGCGAATGCGTTGCAGGGCCAGTGTTGCGCATCCCGGGAAGGGTGGGTTGGCACGTACTTGCAGCAGTACCAGCACGAAGGAATGTTGCATGCGATCCGCACGAAACAGGGCTTGCTGGAGGCGCGCGCCGAAGCCAGCCTGGTCACATGACTGGATATCCCCGCCAATGGCAAGGTCCGGCACCGCATCTGGATCATCGCCGCGGGGCGCCAGTATTCTCTGCAGGATCTCCCCGATGTCCCTATCCTGATCCTTGATGCTGTTCTCCTGGGTGGGTTCAGGTTTCATCTCATGCCAGCGCCAATCAGTTGCCATGTCGTCGCAGGGGCGCCTGGTATTCGAAACAGATGGCGGCCTCCCCCTGCAGGGGATCCCCCCTGCTTCCGGAGCGTGACGGTGCCTGTTGCTGACGCAGGCCGCAATGCAGCCGTACCTGGCCCCGTTGGTCCCGCTCCAGGCGGCAGGTGGCGCAAGCGGGGCCAGGCTGGGTATAAAAATCCATTGCCAAAAGGGACTGGAGCAGTGGTATGCCTTTCCCTGGCATTACCTTCTCTTCAATGAGGATCCAGTCGGGCGGGTCGATCGGGCTGAACGATCGGGTGACCCGGATATCCTTCCTGCAATGGAAAACCGTGCGCGCCTCTTTGCTTTCCGGCTCGAGCAGGGCGCGCGCCTGCTCGAGGTTGCCAAGGACCAGGACCTTCATGCTGCATGCCGTGTGCCGGCGACTTCCTGTGCAGGGTAGAGTGCCTGGTGCAGGGGCTCGTCGATGGCGATCCAGCAGGCCACGGTAAGTACCTTTCCGATGCGCTGGGCCTTGCCGTCACCAAGTCGTAGCAGGGGGATGCCGCCGGCCTTCATGAGCCGCTCCAGGGCGACGCTGGTTACGGTGACGTAGTGGCTGATGTGATGCTCGATGGCGAATTCGTAGGCACGCCGCATCATATCCATGGCCACCTGGTTGATGCGGGCCTGGCTGCATCCGCTGTCACCCGGTTCCACGGCGAAACGGCTCAACTCCCAGACGCTGGGTGCGCAGGGTGCCGGCGTCTTACCGAGGAGTTGGGGAAAGGTGTCCCGCAGCATGTAGGGACCGGTGGTGGGCAGGATGCGCCAGCAGCCTTCGACGCGCTGTTGGCCGTCGCGGGCCAGCAGGTAGACCGGGTCGAGCCGGTCGAAATGATCGTATTCCAGCCCGCGATCGCTGGTGACATCCCAACCCAGCCGATCATGGAAGATGTGGTGTCGGAACGCGAACATGTGTTCCAGGGTTGCGGGATCGAAACCGGGTTGATCGCCACCTGCCATCAGTATCTGACTCATCGCTGTACCCTCCAGTAGGACCGGGGGCCAGTACACGACGAAGGGGTGGGTCAGGGTAACTGTAGGATCCTACAGTTGGCGGGCAAGGGAGAATGGTTTTGCTGCGGGGCGGCCCGAAGGGCGAGCGAAGCGGGTAATCCTGGTGTTTCAAAACCATGGATGCCCGCCTACGCGGGCATGACGAATAAAAGGGAGCTTCTTTAGTTGAATTGGGGCCGGATGATGCCCATCGCCACGGCGCGGGCCACGGCCTGCTGGCGGTTGACCACGCCGAGCTTTTCGACGGTGTTCTGCAGGTGGAAGGTCACGGTGCGTTCCGAGATGTTGAGGATCCGCGAGGTTTCCCAGGTGGTCTTGCCCTCCGTGACCCAGAGCAGGCATTCCTGTTCCCGCGGGGTCAGGTCCGCGCGGGAAACCGGCAGCATCTGGTCGGCGAACACGCGCCGTACCGTTTCATGGAGGTAGGCGGTAAACAGCTGGCCATAGGGCATGGCCTCGACGATGCGTGGTTGGGCCTTGCCGTGCTGTTCGGGGCTGGCCAGGCTCAGCATGGCTGAATCGCCCTGCGCCGTATGGATCGGGAAACTTACGCCGCTGCTGAGGCCGAAATCCCGGGCATCGTCCATGAACCGGTTCAGTAGCGGGTTGCCATGGGCATCCGCTTCCAGGTTTACCCAGTTCAGGGGCAGAATATTGTGGGCGCACCAGGCCACCGTCGGGTCCACGCCCATGTAGTGCTGGTTGTTGTAATGCTCACGCCATTCCCGGGCATAGCCGCTGATGATGATCAGCGAGGGTTTCACGAAGGAGGTGGGTACGCTGGCGGCGTAGATGAACTGCTCGAAGCCGCATTCCCGGGTGAGATCGGCGCACACCCCGTGGATGGCTTCCACATCCCCCGCCTGTCCGATAGCCTCGATGATCTCCTGGCAGCGCGTTGGTGTCACGGCCATCCTCCCGTGTGATGCGGATACTTATTATGTACGGCTGGAGGGATAAGTATAGTCAATACGTCAGACCATGCCGCCTGGCCGCGGCACGGAAAAAAGCCATCCGGATTTCATGGGTTTATGCCGGAGCCCCGTTCCTGGTCGTGCAGCCGGGAGTGCTGGCGCTGTTGGCAGGCGTACACCCGTTCCAGAAACAGGTCCCGCAAGGCAGGATCGCGCAGGCGGTCCTCCTGCTCCACGGGCAGGTGGGGGAAGGCGGCTTGCAGGGCCGCGGCAAACAGGCCGCTGTCCTCACGCGACGGATGGCCAGGGACGAGCACCGGGGTGCTGCCGACCCCGCAACTGGGTGAGCGGGCCTTGAACACATAGCCGCACAAGCGAGACAGCCCGGGGAGGGTCTGGCGGGCGAACACCAGGAGCTGCTCGGTCACATCCAGGTCAGGGTCGTGCACGCCCCGGGCGTGGATGCCATCGGCTTCCAGTACCAGCTGGAGTGGCGGGCGCGGCACGCCCATGCCGATGGCCATTTCCGGACAAATGGGCAGCAACTCGAAGCGGGTTGCCAGATCCTCCACCACGAACGCCTCCCGTTTGTGGCCACCGTCGTAGCGTACCCGCTGCCCGAGCAGGCAACTGCTGACCCCGATGAGGGGTCTCGAGGATGGACCGCCCATGATTTCAGCGCTCGGCACCGAGGGCCAGGGCCCGGGCCAGGGTCTCCTGGGATTCGCGGGCAAGCCGGGCGGCATCATTCCTCGCGGCCGAAACGGGACTGGAACACCAGCTGGTGTCGGTCGGCTTCGAGACCGAGTGCCTCTGCCACCAGGCGCGCGGTCTTGTGGCATTCACAATGATAGGGATCCCCATTGAGCAGGTAGCGCTTGGGGATGCCGTGGAAGGAGAACAACAGCCGGTCGGCGTCGCCATGGGCGGCGCGATGCTCGCGGATGCTGTTGGCCAGTGCCTGGATATAGCCGGGGTCGTCGGGGTAGTGGGAGACGAAACGCAGGTCCGGTACCCAGCGCCAGCGGCGCAGCACGGCACTCACGGCATCCAGGGTGGAGGCGCTGGTGGTGGCCGAGTACTGGGGATAGAGGGGTAACACCAGGATGCGGCGGGCACCGGCCTGGCGCAGTTCCTCCAGGCCCTGCTCGATGGAGGGATTGCCGTAGCGCATGCCCAGGGCCAGCTGTACCGGCCCGGGCAGGGCGTGTTGCAGGCGCGCGCGCAGGGCGGCTTCCTGCTGGCGGGAGAACTGCAACAGCGGCGAGCCGGCCTCGCTCCACACCGTCTGGTAGGCGCGTGCGGCGCGCGCGGGGCGGATGCGCAGGATGATGCCGTGCAGGATCAGCCACCACAGGGGGCGCGGCGTCTCCACCACGCGCGGGTCCCACAGGAACTGGGCCAGGTAGCGGCGCAGGGCCTTGGGCGTGGGGGCATCGGGGGTGCCGAGGTTGGTGATGAGCACGCCCAGGCATCCCGCCTGGTCGTGCCGGAAATCAGTGCTGTTCTGGTAGGTGCTCATGGCGCCTAGTGTAGCGAATTCGGCCTTGCCTTGTAGCGCACTTTACCGCCCCCCCCCCGTAGGAGCGGCCTCTGGCCGCGAACAGGTTGGTTTGCCACGACCGTTCGCGGCCAGAGGCCGCTCCTACGGGAGGTCAGTGACGATGTTGCTGGCGGTGCAGGGTGGACTGGTCCGCCAGCATGTGCTGGATGCGGTTGATGTGATCCAGTCGGGCATTGAAGGCCTCGAGGCAGTGCGGGTCGAAATGCAGGCCCTTCTGGGCATTGAGATAGTGTACGGCCTGCTGCGGGGTCCATGCGGATTTGTAGGGGCGTTCCGAGGTCAGGGCGTCATAGGCATCGGCGATGGCGACGATGCGGGCGGGCAAGGGAATCTCCTCTCCCGCCAGGCCCTGGGGGTAGCCGGTGCCGTTGAATTTTTCATGGTGATGCAGGGCGATGATGGCGCCCATCTGCAGGTACTGGGACGGGCTGTCCTTGAGTATCTCGTAGCCGATGCGAGCGTGGGTCTTCATGAGTTCCATCTCATCGTGGGTAAGCCGTGCGGGCTTGAGCAGGATGTGATCGGGAATCCCGATCTTGCCGATGTCATGCATGGGCGCGGCCAGCTCGATACAGTCACACTCGGCCCGGGAAAGGCCCAGTTCCTCGGCGATGAGCCGCGAATACTTGGCCATGCGGATGATGTGATTGCCGGTCTCCTCGTCGCGGTACTCGCCGGCCTTGGCCAGGCGCAGCAGGGTCTCGTGTTCACGTACGCGGATCTCCGCCGTGGCTTCGGCCACGCGCTTTTCCAGCCAGCGGGCGCGTTCCTGGATGATCTTGGCCTGGCTGCGCTGGGTGAGCAGGTTGCGACAACGGGCCCGGCATTCGTGCCGGTCCACGGGTTTGGCGAGGAAATCCGTGGCGCCGGCCTCCAGGACCCGCTGGCGACCCGGATGGTCGTCGCGATCGGTGAGCATCAGCAGGGGCAGTTCACCGCCCTTGGGCAGGCCCCGTACCCGCTGGATGAGTACATGTTCCTCGGCACCCTGGAGCCGTGAATCGGCGATGATCATGTCGGCACCGTGCCAGTGCAGCCAGGCCAGTCCGGCCTCGGCCTTCTGGAAAACCTCGATGGTCAGGTGCTGGTCGATCGAAAGGAGAATATCCGATA